>NZ_JAAKEF010000007.1:0-91156 GCF_011039055.1 Adlercreutzia sp. ZJ154 | reverse complement strand
TTGCAGAAGGTGCTTTCTGGGGAAACGAAAGCTTGGCAACCATCGTTTCAGATGGAAAAGTTAAAGCCATTGAAGCTGGAGTTTCCAGCCAGATTGAAGGCACCTACGATATATACCCAGCGTTTGCGCCTGCTGTTGTAAAAAGCGCTACTGTTGCCCTGCGTGTTTCTGCAGATGAACACGATGCTGCTAAAGCTGCTTGGGAAGCGGTAGGGTTTTGCAACTTTGCTGACCCAGCAACACCGGGTCAAGTTGAAAGCCCTGAAGAAAACGAAAGCGGCTTTATATTTACCTTGCAAGACGACTACACGCTAGCAGTAGGCTGGGCGGGTGACCCCACTTTGGCTCCTGCCGAGTTGGTAATTCCTGAAATTGGCACAGTGGGTGGTGCGGAATACAAAGTTGCCGCTATTGCCCCTGAAGGCTTTAAGGGTGCTACTAATGTTGTTACAGTAGAAACTCCAGACAGCGTATTAACAATTGGCGAGAGCGCATTTGAAGGATGCAGCAATCTAAAAACGGCAAATCTGGCAGAAACTACGCAAACAATATCTGCCCGCGCATTTGCCGATACGGGTCTTACAACTTTCGTGCTTCCGTTTGATTTACAACAATTAGACGATCAAGCACTATCCGGGATTCACGATACCAACATTGTAGACCGCACGGGTACAGCGACTATTGCGCCAACAGTACTTAGTGACGCTACTTATGTGCAGGTATACGCTCCGTACAGCGAATCAGGTTCGTATTCTTGGAAACTTGGATTACCTATCTCGGGTAATGTTTTGCGTCCTTTTGGCGTAAGACTTGGTCAAGATTCAATCAGTATGAAAGTCGGAGAGACGGTTAGCCTTTTTGATAATGGTGGTTATTTACACGCTACAGGTCTTGCGTATCCAATATGTACCTATTCAGCAAGGTACTTCAGTATAGATGCTAATGCCGGGACGATCACAGCAATTGGCGATGGCAGCATACGATTCAAGATAAGCATAGCTATGGATATAGAGCAGGCGCGGGCAGATGGTGCCGCAGAACAACGGACAATCGTGCTTATTGCGCCATAAATTCCTACTTATCCGGGTAATCCGGAACACATAGATTTTTAGAAGCTAGGGACAGAGAGCTTGGCATACGTGTGCCTCGATCAGTAAAGGAAGAAGGAAATGAAGATACAAAGTTTACCGAATCGAATCATTTCAGGATTCGCTTCAGTGGCGCTCGTGTTGACGATGTGCCCGCTGGCATTGTCGGTTACGGCAGAGACAGCAGAAGCCGTTGATGGTGAAGTGTTGAGCGAACCGAATTTTCCGGAGGAATCTACTGCGAATCCGCAATTTAACATAACCGCGCCGCTGTTCGTTACATTTGGCGGCTCCACGGGATACGATATCTCAAACCCCGTGTCAAATGTCACGGCGCCAACATATTTTGAAAATAACGGGCGCTTTGGTGTGCATGTATCTAAGATCGAGAGTACCGAAAATACTACTGGCGGCACGACTGAAGGTGGTACGACTGGAGGAGGAACAACTGACCCGTCTGGTGGAGAGACTCCAACTAATCCATCCGGCGAAGAACCTACTGACCCATCTGGCGGAGAAACTCCAACTAATCCATCCGGTGAAGAACCTACTGACCCGTCTGGTGGAGAGACTCCAACTCCGACTGAAGCCATTCCTGTTCTTCGCGCTAAATCTGGCGACCTTTCTAAAATGAATGTGTTTAGCCTTTACCAGACTGGTAAGACAGAACAGAATGTAGATTTTGGATTTAATTCCACGAAAACAGCAAGCGCTTTTGGAAAGGGCAAAGGTGAAGCTGAATTCCCAAAGAATTATTTTTTCGCTGAGAGTGGTAAAAAAATTGATTTAACATACAGGCTTAATTTAACTAACTCGACTACCGTTGCAGGAGTTAATGCTGAAATTAATCCCGACTTAGCTACTGCTGAGGGAGCCACTTTTTATCCTCTTGCTACTGTAAAATACACATTCTCGGCTAGCGGAATATGGCTGCATGATTTGGTGGATGATACATACTATATAGCTGATCAGATTGAAGCACAGTCTAACGATATAGCGCAGAAAGCCAATAAACCAACAGAAAAAAGTGAGCAATCTGAATGGACGAGTACATCTAGTTATTACGATCGTTACATTGGATACCTGCAAAATACTCGTGCTTATGATTGTAAGATGTTTCTTCGTAATCAAGATGTTGATTGCTATCTTGTTGGCATAAATCACGATAAATTAGCCACACCAATTCCTATACCAGAAACAACAGAAACAACAGAACCAAAGCAACAAGAACGTGCAGGATTAACTTTTTGGGCTAACTATAGCGGCGATGTACTTATTTCATCTTCTGGCAAAATGAATGGGTCAGCGACTTCTGCTGGTGGCTGGAAAGAAAGTTATGCAAGAAAAACAATAAATACAAGTTCGGCTTATGGTCTTGCGACTCTTACAACAGACACTATAAATATAATAAAACCGGTTTACAAGAAATCAATTTCGGAAATTACCCGGAATGGCGATGAAGTATCATTATCGTATTGCGAAACAGTGGATAAGCTATTTGATATTTCTGACCCTGAACTACGTAATTATCGTGTAACGGATAACAATTTTTATTATGCGGGTATGCGGTATTTTGGGGAATTATGTCGTGGTGGCAAGAGTTTCTGGTTACGTG
Source organism: Adlercreutzia sp. ZJ154 (assembly GCF_011039055.1). Taxonomy (NCBI): domain Bacteria; kingdom Bacillati; phylum Actinomycetota; class Coriobacteriia; order Eggerthellales; family Eggerthellaceae; genus Adlercreutzia; species Adlercreutzia sp. ZJ154. Next base: position 88,453 of record NZ_JAAKEF010000007.1, on the reverse strand, counting down.
ACGTAGCTTCGGAAATCAGTTTCTATTATATGAATAAGAATCACGACAAATACAACAATGTGTGGGATGCCAATGCTGATGCTACATGGTCCGCACATCTTCCTTTGTTCTGCATTTAAAAACAAACATTAATTCATATTACTGATGGAAGCATGCTGAGCGGAAGTTCAAGGTTATGCAATCGGAATGCTTTGCAACAGTGACTGCGCTCACTGCTTCCATAAACTTGTCATTGGTCCAAGGAGTACGGCAGGTATGTTAATCAAAGATATGCAAGATAAAAGAATGCGGTCCATGTGGGCGTTTCGAGCATTCATATTGCTGCTCGCGGGCTCCTTGGGTCTTGCTGCTTTGCAATGTAATGCGGCATATGCCGATGTTGTTATGTCTACACAGCTGGGCGTCAATGTGACCGAGACTCGCTCTGAAGGCGACTTTATCGGTGTTGGTGTCGATGCAAGTGGTATGGGCAGTACCGCATTGGGTATCAACGTTACAAATAGTGCTGATGGTGCCGATCAAGGCTTTACCGGTACAGGCATAGATGCAAGTGGTGTAGGTAGCACAGCATTGGGCATCAACATCACCAATAGTGCAGCCGGCAACTCTAATTTTGCTGGCACTGGAATAGATGCTAGTGGAGTTGGAAGCACTGCTTTAGGCATTAAAATAACAAATGGAGCTACCGATCATTCAGATTTCGCCGGTACCGGCATAGATGTTAATGGAGTTGGTAGCACGGCTCTTGGTGTGCGTGTGTGGAATTCATATGGTGCCGGTTTGCCTGATGGGATTTTGGTTGAGAACGTATGGGATCCTGCCGGTGGAACGTGGACATCAGATGAAACTACCATAAATGGTACATCGGATGTTTTTAGTACTGAGACAGAGATAACCGGTTACGATCGCATTCAAGCACCCGGTGTTGTAAATCGCGAGGGATACACCTTTGTGGGATGGCGCGATGTCGCTACCGACGATGTTTATTCGAATACGACACTGCCGGTGTTGGTAGACAGCACTCCTGTTCACTATGTCGCTCAGTGGAAAGCGAATAGCTTCACCGTGACCTTAGATAATCAAGGTGGCACGCCGGAGAGCAATACGGTGATAGCAACATACGATGCTTCATTACCAAAAGTAAGCGTACCTAATAAAGCTGGCTACGATTTTGAAGGATACTTCACTGAATCGAATGGCGGCGGTACACGCTATTATAAGAGCGACGGTATTGGGGATATAGCGTGGGATATCGCTAGCGATACAACTCTATTTGCGAAATGGACACCACGAAGCGATACGCGCTATGTCGTTAATCACTACAAGCAAAATGTTGCTGATGATGGATACACCTTAGCTGAAACAGAAACCCTCACTGGTACTACTGATACCTCTATTGGTGCGCTCGATAAGGGATATACCGGGTTTACTAAGACTGCGCAGTCAGGCGATACCACCATTAAAGGCGATGGCAGCTCTGCAGTAGAGGTTAAATACAATCGTAATACCTATCAGGTGGCAGCTACGGTTGAAGGTGGCGGAGCCACTATCATCGCAGGTGGCACTGGCAATTGCCGCTACGAGGCAAGCACAACAGTTAGCTGGAACGTGAAAGCTGGCTATGAAGTTACAAGTGTTACCGATAATGGTAGCGATGTTACTTCCAGTGTGGCTAACAATACACTTGCTCTCAGCAGTATTACGGGTGTACACGAAATTGTTGTAACTACGACACCTATTCAATACACCATTAATTATTTCCGCTATACAACCGGAACCGACACGGTGAAAACTGCAGAGACTAAGGTATCGACAGATAGTGTCATGCTGCCGGGGTCAAGTGAAGTAGGAAACAATGGAGTTGCTGGGCATAAGCTAAGCGGGTGGTATGCATTGCCTGTTGACAAAGTGCCAAGTGATGCTGCGCTAGATGCAACAGCTTCCACGAATGCCACTTATGAAAACTATAAGGTAGCAAACACTACTGCCGATGGCGGTGCTGTAGTTGGTGTAAGCGTGCTTGAACTGGCAGAAAAAGTCGGCGCAAAGCTAGGGCTTTCCAGTGATGCTGCTGGTGCGCAACCTGTTATCAACCTGTATGCAGCGTGGACCCCAATCTATAACGTAACAGTTACTCTCTCAGACATTGCTACACGTAGTTTCGAGCTCAAAAATGGCGAAAACGACATAGTGGCGCCAGAGCCTATCGTTTTCACGTCAAGCACACCACGCACGGTGGAAATTTCGGCAACGTCACACCTAGATATGACGGATACAGACCTGCAAAGTGCGCTTGGTGTAAATCCAACTGAACTAAACGCATTGGGCAACGAGACAGTATTTAAGTACATACCTACCAAATCGGATGGCAATCTTGATAACGAACACGCCAAACAGTTCCTAGTAAATGGCGAATCTGCAGGTGCAAAGCCTATCGGAAGCACGCCTCCTAACAACACGCTGCAAGGCAAGTTGATGCTCCATCTTGGCAATAACACAAGTATTGCCCTTGAATCGAAAGACTGGGGAGTGCTAGCAACCATATATTGGACAGCCGATATTGATGCTAGTGGCGCAGGTCCCGATAAGGGTAGTTGGCTGTATAAGAACGTCGCAGCAAGCGTAATAGCGTAACAGCATCGCAGTGAATTAGTGAAGCAATCTAGCAATCAAAGGAAACCGATGACGAACGATCAGAACAACATAAATAACAATCAGGGAAATCGTCGTGTGGGTGTGAAAGTGCCGGGCAAGCCAGCAGAACCAACGCCAAACAGACCAAGTGCTACCCGCCCTCAGACAACTTCCGCTAAATCGGCAGGCAAAAAGCGCGCCGTGATTATTGCAGTGGGTTTAGTAGTGGTAGCGCTTGCTATCTGGCTGCTTGTATGGCTGTTTGCATGCAACGGCAACACGCTTTTTGATCCCAACGCTCAAACAGGTCAGGCACCTTACAAGACTGAAGAGGAAATTCAGGCTGAGCTTGACCGTATTGTTGAAGATGGAATGTTCAACATATCTATCGCCAGCGTGATTGAATTTGAGGACGGTACCGCCTCGGGTACTGCCTACATAGAAAATGTGCCCGGCAACCCCTACAACATGCAGGTAACTATTACTGACGATTCCACAGGTGATGTGCTGTATGAGTCGGGCGTGCTTCAGCCAAACCAATACATAGAAAACATCACGCTTACACGCGATTTAGACGCGGGTACATATCCTGCCACAGCAACGTTTAGCGCCATAGATAAGAACACCTATGAAGAAGTGGGGCAGGCGGCTGCCAAGGTAACGCTGAACGTATTGAACTAACGGTACTAGGCGGCAAGGGAAGCCGCTGTACATAATCAAGAGGAAATGGCTTGAACAATAAAGGAGGAAAAGCCATGAAAAAGACTAGTAAGTTATTTGGTGCTGTAGCACTAAGTGCCGCGCTGGCTATAGGGACAGCACTGCCGGCGTTTGCAGCGGCAACGGATACTAATGTGAAAACAGAAGCATCCCACGGCGGGGCTCAAACGACTGCAAAAATTTCAACTTCCATTCCGGCAATAGATTGCACCATTCCGTTGGAGGTTCATTTTTCCACACCAATAACGGGTGGTAAATTAGTGGCGCCTGGCGATTACGGTATTACCAATAATTCCGAATCGGGTGACCTATATGTAACCAATATGAAATTTACCAATTTTAATGAGGCTGGTTGGGGATTCAAAACTACAGACGACGGGGTTTCTTCGTCTTTGGTTTCCGACAAAACCTATGGTGACATTAGTGTAAATATGTCTTATCCGAAAGCAGATGGCAGTGGCGATAGTACTGCTGTAAATGTTAAGGCTACTTCTGAAGTGAAATTTAACGAGAAAACGGACACAGCGGACTTCTTTAAGCTTACTAAAAAGAATGGAACTGCTACTGCTACTAAGGCATTAATCAAGTTCAGTGGAAAAAACAGTCCATTGAAAAAAGCGATTAACAATACTGATGCTGATCGTGTAGAGCTTTTTAAAGTGACATATACAGTTAGCTACAACCCGAGTAACGCCACCGCATACACCCTTGCTTCTTAGGCTGCGTAAGGCTACTCGACTTTTCATTCACCGATAGCGACGAATTAGGGAAACACTATGACAACACCTGACCGGAACAATATTGAACAACAAAACCCGCTTCACACCGGTCAGGTGCGCAGTTACGGCTCGAAGGATGCTGCACATGTCGCATCGGTAGGTTCTCGGGCGCACACTTCGCATACATCTAATGTGTATGCATCGGGTGTGCGCGTACCGGGTGCGCCCGCTGAACCAAACCAAGCTGCTGCGGCGAACAAGCCTACACAATCCGCCAAACCAAACAAGCCCAACAAGAAAGGCACGAGCCGCGGCAAGGCTTTCTGGATTGCAATTGTTGTTGCAATAGTAGCTATTGTGGCAATTTGCGCGCTCACTTTCGTAATGTGCAGCAGCAAGGGTGCGCGTCAGGGCGATGCTGGTCAACTTTCAGGCAAAAGCCAAGAGGAAATTCAAGCCGAACTTGACCGCATAGTGGAAGAGGGCATGTTCAACATAAGTATTGCTAGCTTCATTGAATTTCCCAATGGCTCAAGCGAAGGAGCGGTGCGCATTGAAAACGTGCCAAATAATCATTACTTAATGCGCGTGTCTATAATGCGCGATGATACAGGGGAAACAATTTATACAACCGACTTTATCGAGCCGAACCATCACATCGAAAACGACACGCTTGATGTGGATTTACCGGCTGGTACTTATCCGTGTACGGCAACGTTTTACGCCTACGACATGAACACGGAAGAATTGCGCGGTCAAGCTGCCGCCAAGGTAACGATAAGCGTGCTTGAATAGCGCAGGCTAGTAACACTAGTAAAGGGAGTAAAAATGGGACATGTTATAAGAAGACATATGGGCAAAGGGTTGGCAGTGCTTTTGAGCATATGCCTGCTTATAACCTACAATCCAGTGGCTTCTCTTGCATATGCCGCCGACACAGCTGGGCGTGTAGTGTCGAACAATGCCTACAGCGGCGGTCAAACTACGGCAACCATAACCACCACGCAAGAGATGCAGGCTGAAATTACGTATGCTGCGGGAGCTAACGCTGCATCGAATAGCAACCTAAAGCTTGCTGGGCTTGCTGAACAATATAAGCTGACGGCAAGTGCTACTGGCAATGTTGGTGGCGAAGAAGGCAGTCTTGGTTTCGCGTGGAGTTATGCCACAGCCGATGATACTGGCGCTGCAACTTCTGAATATGTACAAGTAACGAACGAGAATGCGCCGGGTGCTATACAGGGCGAATCTGGCGAAATTCTTTCGATGCACAATATAGCGGTTTCTGCCACGCAGCTAATTGCCGGGCGCGATAATCTGATAGACGGTCACTATTCTATAAAGGTAGAGGCGCAAGATTTGGTTACGCATGCCAGTGCCAGTGCCACATTTCATATGCTTGTAAGTGATAGCGCTAGTGAGTATGGCGCGCTAACGCTTACAGACGAAGCAACCGGAATAACTGTAGCGGGCAATCTTATATATATGAAAGCGCCCGGTACAAGTTTATCTGTAAGCAACGTTGGGGAAGATATGCGCGAGGCGCTTGAGGCGCTTTATCAAAACGAAGACAAAACCATGGCAGCTTATATTACGAAAGATATACAGCTGACCGCCAGCAAAACGCCATATTACGGCGAGCTTCGTATTAGCGTGCCCGTGCCTGAAATTGACCCAGATGTTACGTCGGTGGTTGTTGTGGGTAAGGCATCTGATGGCACTACCATGAACAAGACCGTAAACGTTACACGCCCAAGTGCAGGTGGCTCTGGCGGGGCGGGAGCAGAGGATGCAGTTCCTACCGTAACGTTTGATACCACCATAACTGGCTCTTTCGCTATAGCGTATGTGCCCATAGTTCGCTATACGATAGAAACTGCGATAGAACCTACCGAGCCTGCGAATATTGCTCACTTCAACGTAGACAGTAAAGTTGTAAAGCAGGGTGACAGCGTTACCTTCACCCTTATTCGCGATAATGCAGAATACGATGTGCAGTCGGTCAAACTTGTGCCGAAGGAGGGCGAGGGTGCTGGCATTGGCGGCGCATCAGATATTCCCGTGGTGGAATATAACGCCTCCACCGGCATATGCAGTTTCAAAGCCACGGGCAGCGTAACCGATTTGGTGCTTACTGCAACGCTTGCGCTGCGTCCTCCCGAGAAAAAGTGGTACACGTTTGAATCTTCAGCCAGTGGTCCCGGCAGCATTTCTGTAACTTACACCGATGCCGAGGGCAATACGGCTGTGCCACAAGATGGCAAATACGAGGAAGACACGAAGGTAACAGTAGCTGCAACAGTTAATGCCGATGCTGAAGGGGCAAGCGTGGAATCGGCTGTGCTAGTTGTGAAAAACGCCGACGGCAGCGAAGCTAGCCGTACCGACCTTTGCGAAACTGATCCAACCGGACCGTGGAATATTACGCTTAAAGGCAATAGTCAATTGACTGTTACATTTGCTGAAGGTCAGGCTCCTACAAAAGTTATAAATACTATTCAGACTACAGCAATTCCTGCAGCGGGTGGCACTATTTCTGCGCCTGCAAGTATTGATAAAGACAGCGGTGGCGCAGGCGTTGGCAAGGGCTATGCCACAATTACACCCAATGCGGGCTATGCTATAGCCGACGGCGGCGTTAAGGTTATTCGTGTGCTGCAAAGCGGCGAAGAGGAAAATGCTACAGCCGATTGCGTGCTTACCATGAATGGCAACGTTGGTACGTTGGCAATTCCATTTAATGCTGCTGTAAAAACTTACAAGGTTGAGGTTACTTTCCAGCTGCAACCGGTCACTGAATACTTTAGCGTTGGTGTTAATGTTGTGGGCGGTTTGGGCACGGTTAGTGCGAATGTTGCCGACTTATCGCATGTAAAGTCGGGCACAAATGTAACGCTTACATTGAAGCCTAATGCTGGCTATACGCTACAAAGTGATGGTGTGCTTGTAGATGGCACGGCTTGTGCGCTTACGCAAACTGGTTCGGCTGGCAACACTTATGCAGCCAATCTGGGAAGCATTGCCAAAAACACATCGGTGGCGGTTACGTTTACGTCGGTCGTAAAGCCCGAGCGCCAGCAGCGCATGATAGTTGCAAGCAGTGGCGCTGGCGGCACCATTAGTCCTGACGGTAATGTGTCGCTCTATGTTGACGAGGGTAAAAAATTCAACTTCTACGCTAATTCGGGTTACGTAATTGCTTACGTTAAGGTAAATGGCGCAACGCTTCTTGCGGATCCGCTAAATGTAGATTCTGATGCGCTTTATAAGGGCGATGTGCAGGGCGCCTACACATTTGGTGCAGGTAGCGATGCGTCTAGTCAAACTATACATGTAGCTTTTGAAAAGAAAGCAGGCTCGTCGGGCTCTACCGTGCAGACGTATACAGTATCTGCTACGGCGGGCGTAGGCGGTCGTGTTTCGGCGGCGCAAACTGTGGAAGCCGGCAAGCAGGCTAGCATAACTGCCTACCCTAGTAGTGGCTATACGGTGGCAGGAATTAGCGGGGCTTTGCCTACAACAACCACTGAAAATGCCGATGGTAGCGTTACGTATACATTCAACAATGTAGCCTCTGACATTAATGCGCAGGTTACATTTAATGCGAAACCGGTTACGCCGGGTGAGTCGCAGTATCACAACATTTATATGAACATAACCGGCACGCCTACAGATGGCACGGGCAGCCCTACAGCTACGTTTACCCCAGCGTCTTCTGACGGTTATGTAACTGTCAAAGGTGGCGATGGTGGCGCTCCAACAAAGCTTACGATAACCCCGGCTTCTGGGTATAAGGTATATGGCGTTACCATAAATGGTGCTGCTGCAGAAACTACAACAAGCAATACCGGTGCGGTTTCGCTTAACGTACCTGTGCTTATGGCAGATTGTTACGTGGTAGCCAATGTGAAGAGCGCAAATGGTACACCTACTGGTACTGGTGGCAATCCGCTAGAGGAAACGACCGACCCTGAGACTGGCAAGCCCGGCTTGAAAGATCCCATTACTGGTGAAACAGTTCCCACTGACGATAACGGCAACCCCGTTGATAAAGAAACCGGCGAAAAGCTGCCAACTAATGGCGATGGTGATGTTGTCACCGACACAACCGATCCGAATTACGGCGTGAACGACAAAGGCGAACAAGAGGTTTCAAATCCCGATAATCCGGCGGCGGTTGTGCCCGGTTCAAATGGTGAAAACATTGCAGTAATTCCAAATACTGCGCCAGACGATAAACCGGGCGGTGTTGTGGGTGGCAAGAATGCCGCAACAGGTGAAGATGCTAGCGGTGCTTTCTTGGTGGAAGATGATGGCAACGGTGGTGTGAAATATGTGCCGGTAGTTACCGATAAAGACGGCAATGTAGTTGATGGTAGCGGCAACGTAATTTACGAGAAGCAGCCAGATGGCACATATAAGAAGATGGGCACGGCAGATGATGATCCTGCGAAGTTGCCGACTGATGAAAACGGCAACGTGCAAACCGACACAAAAGACCCGAACTATGGTGTAAATGGCGAAACCGGTGAACAGGTTGTGCCTAACCCCGATAACCCGGCGGCGGTTGTGCCCGGCGCGGGTGGTGCGAACATTGCTGTAAAGCCCGATAAGGGCACAGATGACAAACCGGGGGATGTTGTTGGTGGCACAAATGCAGCTACAGGTGAAGACAGCGGTGGTGCTTTCATAGTTGAAGATGACGGCGAAGGTGGCATAAAGTATGTACCAGTTTCCACCGATGAAGACGGCAATGTTTTGGATAACAATGGCAATGTTGTTTACGAGAAACAGCCCGATGGCACATACGATAAAGTTGGCGATGGCGCGCCCGCAAAACTTCCAACCGATACAAACGGTAACGTGCAAACCGACCCGACCAACCCCAATTACGGCGTGAATAGCGAAACGGGCGAACAAGAGGTTGTAAACCCTGTAAAACCTACGCCGGTAGACTCTGACAACAAAGCGTTCATTCCGCAGACCGACACTTCCAAAAAACTTGATGACGGCACTACCGTAACGGTGGCTGAAAGCAAAGATGGCAGTCAAATTCCTGTCATTCAAAAAACGGAAGGCGGCAATTATTATCCGACCATTACCGACAAAGATGGAAATGTGTTGGATACCAATGGCAACGTGGCATTGAAGCCTGTAAAGGATGCTGGCGGAAACATTACCGGCTATGAGGATGTGCGCAAGCCAGACTCTACTACTGGTAAGTTGCCCGAGATTGCAACGCTGCCTGTGGGCGATGGCAATAAGGTGCATACTGATACGTCTGATCCGAATTATGGTGTCAACAACAAGGGTGAGCAGGTTCTTCCGAACCCAGATAATCCAGCGGCGATAGGCAATAGTAATCAGGCATTCATTCCGCAGCTTCCAGCTGATGAAAATGGCATAGTTGTTGGCAAAGACAAAGATGGCAACGCTATTCCAATGGTAGAAACCCCCGATAAGCCGGGCTATTATGTACCAGCTGTCACCGACAGTGATGGAAACGTGCTAGACGGCAATGGCAATGTTGTTTACACGCCTGTAACCGATGGTGGCGGCAATACTGTAGGGTATAAACCCGCTGCGGGTACAAGTGGAGGCACGCCGAGTACGCTACCTGCGGGACCTAGTGGCAGCATTCAGACAAGCACTAACAACCCAGAATATGGTGTAAATGGCGAAACCGGTGAACAGGTTGTTCCAAACCCCGATAACCCGGCGGCGGTTGTGCCCGGCGAAGGCGGCGAAAATATTGCTGTTCTGCCGAATGCCAGCGCAAACGATAAACCGGGAGACATTATTAGCGGTACAAATGCGGCAACAGGTGAAAATAGTAACAGTGCATTTGTCGCAGAAGATGATGGCGAAGGCGATATAAAGTATGTACCGGTTGCCACTGACAAAAATGGTAATGTGCTAGATGACAGCGGTAATGTAGTTTATGAGAAACAGGAAGACGGTACTTATAACAAAGTTGGTAGCGGCAAGCCTGCGAAGCTTCCTGCTGGCACCGATAAAAATGTACAGACCGACACTTCGCGCCCAGTTTATGGTGTGGATGGCAATAGCAAAAGTCCTACATACGGTCAGCAAATTGTGGCTAACCCTGATTATCCAGCGGCGGTTACCGATGGAAAAATTGCAGTATATCCGGTGGCTGATGGCACCGAGCCTGTGGGCAGTATAGTGCCCGGCAATTCAGCTGACGGCACCTCAACCAATGTGAAGTTCAAGGTTAGCAAGAACGAAGCGGGCGAGACGGTATATATTCCTGTGGCTATTGATGCGGCGCCTGAATACATTGACGATTTGGGTAATAAAGTTGGTAACGACGACAAAGATGCTATGCCTGTTGTGCTTGGACCCGACGGAAACTATCATGCCATGACAGCTGACAAGTTGTATGGCGTGGCACAAGATTGCACGCAGGTTTACACGAATCCAGATAATCCGGCTATTGTGGATGCGTCGTCGAAAGTGTTGTTCCCGACAGACAATTATAAAAACGTACAGAATTATGTCGGCGAAATACAAAACGGCGCGAATCTGCACGACACAAATGTCGCTAAGAGCAATGGTGCGTTCAAAGACAGCTCCACTTCTGAAAATGCTAAGGCTGGGCAGCCTGTACAGGTAATAACTAGTTCTGTGGGCACATGGGTAAATGTAATTCCGCTTGGACCTGATGGGCATTATCATCCCGACGAGAGCGATGAGTTGTTTGGCGTGGAAAAGTCTGGCGATAGTTACACTCAGGTGCTGCGCGTGGAATACAGCACCGGTACGAACGACGATTCGCTTGGTAGCGTTGAGCCGCCGAATTGGGTTACTAAGGGTCGCAGCGCGGTTTATGTTGTAAAGCCAGCCGCAGGATATCAGCTTGAGGATGCATGGCTTGACGACAACTTAAGTGTTGACACTAATGTGAAATATGAAGTGCGCGCAAGCCGCACGCTGGGCGCTGTGGCGGGAAGCGATAAGGCTGGTGTTGCTAATGGCGGGCGTGCATCTAACAGTGTGATGAAGTATGCGACTACCAAAAACGGTGTAACTGAAATTACCATTCCGCAAGCAACTAAGAGCAGTTTGCTTTCTACAAGATACACGAAGGCTACCAACCCTACGGACAATCCAAATACGCCGCCAATTGTTAAGCACCACATTACGGCTAGCGTTAATGGAGCTCATGGCAATGTTGCGCCTTCAGGTATGGTAGAAATTGCTGATGGTGCAAGCCTGACATTCTCGTTCATGCCAGAAAGTAGCAATTACACAGTTGCCGATGTTGTGGTGGATGGCGCATCTGTTGGCGCGCCTGCATCATATACATTCACAGATGTGAAGGCCGATCATACGTTGGTTGTTAGCTTTAAGGCTAAGGGCATTGTTGGTGGATACAATCCGGCTACAAGAACTGTGAAAACGCTGCAAAGTTTGGCGCAAACGGGCGATTTGAATGCGCCTGCGCTGCTGTTGCTTTCTGCAATAGCTTGCGGTGCGCTTGGTGTAGCCATACTGTCGAACGGTCGCAATGCTGGTCGTAGAAAAGCAGCACCAGTAAGGCGCAGTTTATAAGATTTGCGAAAAGAATACGCGCAGGGCATTTGTTCTGCGCGTATGCTGCGCGCTCTTTTACTCTAACTTGCCTTAAATATACCCACTGTTTCTTGGTGGTATGTTTGCGGAAACATGTCTACCGGAGTGGCTGTCTCTAGCGTGAAGCCGCGCCTGTGCAATGCGGCGGTATCGCGCGCAAATGTTTGCGGGTCGCAACTTACATAAGCTAATCGCTTCGGTGCTGCATTTGCTATAGCGGCTATAACTTCTTTAGAAAGACCGCTTCTAGGCGGATCAACCACAGCGGCATCTACTACCCCAATTTCGGGTAATGCGCGCGCCACATCGTCACCGATAATTTCTATATCGCAATTGTTGTATTGCGCGTTGCGGCGAAGATCGCGTACAGACGACCCCTCAAGTTCTATAGCAACTACATCGGCACCTGTTTGCGCTATTGGCAAGCTAAAGGTTCCCGCTCCAGAATATAAATCTGCTACCAGCTCGTCGCCTTCCAAGTTCAGCTCCGCCATAACCAGCTCTACTAATTTTTCGGCTTGAGCGGTATTAACTTGAAAAAATGAAGGTGCCGAAATGGCAAAACTGGTGCCGGCAAGTTCTTCTTTCCAAAATCCGGCGCCTTCCAGTGTTTCCACCTTTTTCACCTTGCGTGCAGCTCCGGGCTCTGCCACAACGCGCACAACCGATGTAGCGCGCAGAGCATCTTGCAGCGTTTTGGCTACAGCGGTGCGCGGAAATGCCGCAGGCGCAGTCCACAGGGCTATTTCGGTGCTTTTTGTGCGCAGGCTTGCGCGAACACCTACGCGGTATATTCCCAAATCGTCTGCCCCTTGCAAAAAGCGAATAGCTCCTGTAAGCGATTTTGGCGCGCCTTCCAAAAAACGGTTTGCTAGGGGAGTGCGCGGCACATCCACTATATCTTGGCTTCCCGCTTCATGCATTCCCAGCGTAAATTTGCCTGCTTCGTTCGTGAATGCGGAAAGCTCTATTTTGTTGCGATATCCCCATTCGCGCTTGCTAGGCACGCATTCGCTAACCGTCTTTTCAACATATTGCCTGTCAAGTTTACCTACGCGCACTAGCGCTTCTACAAGGTTGCATCTTTTGGCATGCAGCTGCGCGCTGTATTCCAAGTGCGCCCACGGTGCGCCAGGAATGCATCCTGACACTGTATATTTCGGGTCAAGCTTTGCGCGTAAGCTGGATGGCTTCACTATGTTGACCAGCTCAGCCACAGCAAAAGATGGCTTTTCGTCGGTTATTCGTATTTCGCACACATCTTCGGGTGCGCCACCTTCCACAAAAACGGTTTTCCCGTTTTCCATATGTCCAATGGCTGCTGCTCCGTATCCCATGCGCTCTATAGTTACAGTTGTGCTCAAAGCGTACTCCTAGAAATTATCTGTTGTTTGCCTATCATACACGCACGCATATCGATAGCGTATAATTGCCTTCAGTGCCCTTGTAGCTCAGTGGATAGAGCACTTGCCTCCGGAGCAAGGTGTCGCAGGTTCGACTCCTGTCAAGGGCACCAGTTTTACTTCGCCATAAACTGCGCGCCGAAACGCTTAAAAACACGCAGCTTCTCTGTTAGTAAATAATAATTCTCAAAAAGTAAAATATAATCTGTATGTATTTTCGGAATGGAGATTATGAAAAATTTAATTGCACAATTCGCCAAATTTGGAGTAGTCGGTGGAATAGCTTTCCTGATCGACTATGGCGTTATGGTTTTTCTGACCGAGGTTTTCGGAATAAACTACCTGATAAGCGCTACTATTTCATTTACGGTGTCGGTCATATTTAATTATTTGGCATCTATGCGCTATGTGTTTACCCATAAAGAAGACATGAGCCGCCGGCGCGAATTTATTATCTTCATTGTGCTATCGGTTATAGGCTTAGGGCTAAACGACCTGCTCATGTGGGTATTTACTGGTCTTTTGGGCGTAACGTATCTAATTAGTAAGATAATCGCCACGGCATTTGTTACTGTTTACAATTTCGTAACTCGTAAAATTTTTCTGGATGCGGGAAATCAGCAATAAGCTTGCAGGCTGGTGAATATCAGGAGGCAAAACAAGTATTTGGCATACTTTTGCTGCAATTAACCTGAAACAAATTCAATCTAAGCACTTGTTATTCGTTCAGTATGCGCTATGTGTGATAGAATCACTAACGATTATGACTAAATACTAATACTATGCGGAAAGCGAGTTTTCAATGTCTTTATACACGCCAGAATACAAACCGAATGGTAAAGAGGTTGCGGTATTAGAAACTTCTAAGGGCACTATCCGTGTTCAGCTGCATGGTAACGATGCGCCAATACATGTAGGAAATTTTGTAGAACTGGCTGGTAAAGGCTTCTACGATGGCATTAAATTCCATCGCTATGTTCCGGGTTTTGTAATTCAAGGCGGCGATCCGAATACTCGCGATGCCAGCGCGGAAGATGTTATTGCAGGCAATGGTCCGTTTGGCACCGGTGGTCCGGGCTATTCAATTCACGAAGAATTTACGACTAATCCGAACAACCAACACTTAGATGGCACTTTGGCTATGGCTCGCAGCCAGAATCCGAACTCGGCTGGAAGCCAGTTCTATTTCTGCTTGGGCGATCAGCCGTTTTTAGATGATGGCTACACTGTTTTTGGTCAAACCATTGATGGTATGGACGTTATCGGTAAGCTGCGTGTTGGGGATGTTATCGAATCTGTCCGTATAGAGAACGAGGCTTAGATGTCGCGATCTTCGAAATCGGAGATAATCAGTGAACAATAGTCTGTTCAAACAAGCTAGCCTGTTATACGACTCAGGCGACTATCGCGGTGCGCTGCGTAAGTATACAGCGTGCCTAAAAGATAACAGTGTGCCTTTTCAGCTAGGCGAGTTGGGTCTTATCTATCATCATATAGGCAATTGTTTGGTGAAGTTGAAGAACCCTACTGAAGCTATTAAGGCATACGTTCAGGCAGCAAGCGATAGTTCTTATCAGGCGAAAGGCGCTCTGAATAACAACATAGGCATGGCATACGCTTCTCTGCGCGACTATGAAAATGCGGTCGTGCATTTTGAGAAGGCGGTAGCTGACCCAACGTATGAATCGCCTTACAAGGCGTATATGGGCATGGGTAACGCCCAATTGAAACTGGGGCGCAGCGCCGAGGCGGGAATGTCTTTCCGCGAGGCTGCATTAGACGAGGAAAATCCCGATCCGGCGAAGGCGTTGCTGAACTTGGGCGTGTGCTTTATGTCGCTCGACCGCCCGGAAGATGCGATAGCGTCTTATCAAAGCGCGTTCGATTTTGACATGTCGCAAGATACGCGCAATCGTTTAAATTCCAGCATGGGTCAGGCGTATGCAGCTGCCGGGTATGCGGCTGAAGCTGTTGAGGCGTTCAATAAAGCCACAAGCGATCCTAATTATGTTTTGTCCGATTCTGCTGCGGTCGATTATCAGCGATGCGTTGCCACTTTATCGCGCGCTGGGGCAGATGCTGCAGCGGTAGACACGTCGGGGCTCGATGTTAGCGTAGAGAGCCACTATTTTGATGATGGTGGCGATCCGTTCTTCTATGATGAAGGCTATAGCGATGAAGATATGCAAATGCCCGGTTTCATCGATGCCTACGATGATGAAGATGAGGACCGATTCTTCAAAGCTACCGACGATGAATTGGAGCAGTGGTCCCGCGGTTTAGCGAAAAAGGATCGCAAGCGTCGCAATGTAGGGCTCAAAATTCTGATAGCTGTTATTGTTGTTGTAGTTTTACTGTTGGGCGCTGCCGTTTTTGCGTTTACGCAAGGTTTTGGCTTCCCCACTCAACAAGCGGTTGCAGAGCAGCTATTCAATAACCCTGACGAAGCCAAGAATAACTTGTTTGCCGATTCGCTTAGCGAAGCAAACGTTAACTCTATAGTGGCTCCCGTAGTGCAAGACCCCAATGTTTCTATAGACGGGGTAAATCGTTCTATGAGCGAATCTACTGTGTATGCCACAGCAACTACCGATCAGGGCGGCAAAATTACATACAAGATAGATATGGTACGCGATTTTGTCGGCTGGAAAATATCTGGGATAGAACTCTACTTCCCAAGTCAGAATAGTTAATTTAGCAGGAGGAAAACATGGCAGAAGAGAAAACTTATTCGATGATAAAACCCGATGGCGTGCACAACGGTCATATTGGTGAAATTGTGAACCGTTTTGAGCGCGCGGGTTTGAAGATAGAGCGCATGGAACTTGGCATGGTTACGATGGAGCAAGCTAAGGCAAACTACGCCGAGCACGAGGGCAAACCTTTCTACGATGGGCTTATTAGCTACATCACGTCTGGTCCTGTGGTGAAAATGGTTATATCTGGCGCAGGTGCTGTGGCGAAGTGCCGCAGCCTTATGGGCGCTACAAACCCGGCAGAGGCGGCTCCCGGGACAATTCGCGGCGATTTCGGTCTTATCATGGACGAAAATGTTATACACGGCAGCGATTCTGTTGAATCCGCCGAGCGCGAAATAAAGATTTTCTTTAATTAATTCAACAGACATATTTTTCCAAATGTGCAGGGCGGTGCTTAGGTGCCGCCTTTTTGTTGTGTAGCATATGACCTTTCGGCGATGTGGTTTGCTAGTAAGCCGCATACTCATTTAATATGGGAGTACTTATAAAAAACGTGGAAAGGGCTCTATGCTTTACAGAGTCATCGATGCGAATGAACTACCTGCCTTGGTTGAAGCGTTCATGCGCGACTACGAAGTGATAGCGCCTGTGCGTAGCGGGAAGAGTTTTGCGTTTGAGACGGTGCATTCGTTTGATGAGATAGTGCTGGACTATCCAACCACTCTTACATCGCTTAAAAAGTATTTGTTACCCCCGCGTGAAACTCTTTTTGAATACGACATGGAAGATGGCGTAACCGACTACGTGTTGCAGGTGCGCCCGCGCGTGCTATTCGGTGCTCATGCATGCGATATTAACGCTATGAACAACCTAGATTTGGTGTTCGACGATAAGCGCTATCCCGATCCTTATTATGAGGCTCACAGACGCGCAACCATGATAGTTGGTATAGGCTGTATTCCCAGCGATTCATGTTTTTGCCATCTGCTAGATTCTGGCGAAGTGCGCAGCGGCTACGATCTGTTTTTGGCTGATATAGGTGGGCGCTACTTGGTATCTATCGGAAGTGTAGAAGGCGCTAACATTTTAGAGGCTGCCTGCAATCCGCGCGAAGCTACCGATGCTGACAGGCGGGCTTTCCGTGAATATACGCGCCGTCGCCAGCAGGCGTTTAACCCGGACATTCCCAGCGTACAGGAAATTCCCATGCTAATGGATGCTTTCCATTCTGACGATTTTTGGGAAGAGCTGGGAAGCAGATGCCTTAATTGCACTGCATGCGCCAGCGTGTGCCCCACTTGCTACTGCTTCGATATCTGCGACGTGTTAGATCCTAATGCGCAGACCGGGCGGCGCGAACGTGTGTGGGATGCGTGCACGTCTCCGCAGTTTGCGCTTGTAACAGGCGGGCATAATTTCCGCTCCGGCACGCGCGAGAGGGTGCGCCACAGAATGTATCACAAACTAAATGGCTTCAATTCAAAGTATGGACGCTATTTGTGTGTGGGATGTGGTCGGTGTGTTCACGCATGCAAGACCGATATTTCGCCAATAAAGGTACTTGAATTCTTCGAGCGAAAGGGGGCTGAAGATGCCGAGTAGTACTAGCGTACATGTAGGACCGCTTGCTCACGACGTTGTTGCAATGGATGGCGCTCAGATGATGTTCGAGAACCCCTATCGTCCGTGGGAAGCGCGTATAACATCTATAACTCCCCTTACGGAAAACGAGAAGCTTTTTGAATTTCGCCTAATAGACGAGCGCATTCGTGCGGCTTTTCACCACGAGCCCGGTCAATTTGTTGAGGTCAGCATTTTTGGAGTGGGCGAGGCGCCTATTTCTATATCTAGTTCGCCGTCTAAGGGTGGCTTTATTGAATTGTGCGTGCGCCGTATGGGTGAATTTACGACGCGCCTGCATCAGATGCAATGCGGCGACATTGTTGGTCTTAGAGGTCCGTATGGTCGTCCGTTCCCATTTGACGATATGCGCGGGCACGACGTGTTGCTTGTAGCTGGCGGTTTGGGCATAGCGCCGCTGCGTTCGCTTATTAATAACATTCACGACGAACGTAGCGATTTTGGAAACGTTACCATTATCTATGGTTCCAAAAATCCAAGTGAAGTTATGTTTCGCGATCAGTTCGAAATGTGGCGACATCGCAAAGACTTCGATTTATACCTGACTGTGGATAATCCGGACGATACGTGGGATGGCGAAGTGGGGCTTGTTACTGCTCCGTTTTCGCACCTGCAGGTAGATCCTGATAATACATTTGGCGCCGTATGTGGACCTCCGGTTATGTACAGATTCGTCGTGGAAGAGATGCGAAAGAAAGGCATACCTTACGATCGTATTTATATGAGCTTCGAACGCCATATGAAATGCGGCATGGGAAAATGCGGACATTGCCAAGTTGGGCATCAATACTGTTGCATAGATGGACCTGTATTTAATTACTGGGAAGCTAAAAATATACAAGACAGTATGTAATAAGGCACCACTTCGTTGAGCGTGAGGTAGATTTGAGCGAAACAACAAACATACCGCGAGTTGTGGTTATAGGGCTGGCTAGTTGCTTTGGCTGTCAGATAAACATAACCAATATAGAATCGCATCTTATGGAAGTGCTTGGTCAGATTGATGTGCGCTATTGGCAATTAACTTCCAGCGATACTATGCCTGATGAATTTGATGTGGCTGTCATAGAAGGTGCAGCTACTACAAAAGAAGCGCTTGAAACTTTAGCTAGCGTGCGTGAACGTGCGAAAGTTGTTATAACCATAGGAGCTTGCGCAGCCACCGCGGGTATTCCCGGCATGGCTGCGCCAGAATGGCAGGATCGCATAAACGACGTATACGGCGACAATACACCGGCTATAGTGTCTGATATTGCATGTAAGCCTCAGGCTGTGCATGATGTAATAAAAGTAGACTACGAAGTGCCTTGCTGCCCAATAGATCCTTACGCTTTTGTCCATGTTTTGCAGAAGGCTCTGTATGGCAGTAATGAATACAGTCGCACTTCAACAATGTGCGGTGAATGTAAACGCAACGAGCGCGGTTGTTTTTACGGGCGCGGAATTCTATGTATGGGAATGATAACTAAGCAGGGTTGTGGCGCGCGGTGCCCGAATTTGGGCAGACCATGCAATGGCTGTGCGGGATTATCGCCGGATGCTAATTTGGATGCTGCTCGTGTTGTTGTGCAGCACAGCGGTGTGCCGCTAAAACGTTTTAACGATGCACTTGCAATGTTTAACCAAGATGACCCTAGGATTGCGCTATGACTAAGACTCGCATTGAAGTTGACCATGTAGCTCGTATAGAGGGCCACGGTGACATACATTTAGAGATAGCAGATGGCAAAGTAGAGCGTTGCGAATTTGCTGTTACGGAGCCTGCTCGCATGTTTGAAGGCATGGTACGCGGCAGA
The DNA here is from genome assembly GCF_011039055.1 of Adlercreutzia sp. ZJ154. Classification (NCBI taxonomy): domain Bacteria; kingdom Bacillati; phylum Actinomycetota; class Coriobacteriia; order Eggerthellales; family Eggerthellaceae; genus Adlercreutzia; species Adlercreutzia sp. ZJ154. Next base: position 69,245 of record NZ_JAAKEF010000007.1, on the reverse strand, counting down.
TACTTTGAAGAAGTGCCCTATATCTCTTCGCGTGTTTGCGGCATTTGTTCAGCTAGTCATACTGTAACTGACATTCTTGCCATAGAGCGCATTTTTGGAGTAGAGGTAACGCCGCGCACGCGAGCCATTCGCCAGTTGCTAATTTACGGCAGCTTTTTGCAGAATCATGCAACGCATTTATTCGTGTTTGCCGCGCCCGACTTTTTGGGGCATAAGAGCGTTTTTCCTCTTGCCGACGCTAGTCCGCAAATTTTTGAAGGCGCGCTTGCCTTGAAAGGTCTGGGAAACGAACTATGTAATAAGGTTGGCGGTCGCTCTATTCATCCTATAACTGCAGTAGTAGGAGGATTTACGAACGAACTTTCCCCGGCAGAGTATATAGAGCTGGCAGACAAGATGGACTCAATGCTCGATTTTGCTCTGCAGGCAGTAGATTTGTTTAACGACTTTTCGGTTTCTAGTTTTGAAACCGAAGGTGATATGCTGGCTATGGTGAATCCCGGGGAATACCCCATTGTCGGTTCCGATAAAGTGCAATTTGTGCGTGCGGGCATTAGCTTTGATTGTCAGAATATAAATGACTATATAGAAGAGTATGCACTAGATCATTCTGCGGCATTTTTGGCTGTGATGCGCGAGAACAAGCGTCCTTATTTTGCGTCGGCGCTTGCGCGTGTCAATTCATCTTGGGATGCGCTTACCGAGCCTGCGCGCTTTGCGGCAGCTAAGGCAGGGCTGCGTCCGCCTGAGTATAATCCGTTTGCCAATAATGTGGCTCAGGCGGTAGAGATTGTGGACGCGCTTATTCGCTGCAGTTCTATTTGTCGTGCTTTAGCAAAAGATGAATTTGAGGGAACAAGCACGCCTGTTGAATTTCAGGTTCGTGCTGGTCGCGGTGTTGGATTTACGGAAGCCCCTCGCGGAGCGCTTTTCCACGAACTTGAGATAGACAATGAAGGGCGCATAGTTAGTGCCAACATAATTACTCCTACTTCGCAAAATATTGCCAACCTTGAAGCGGATATGCGCCTTCTTGCCACTTTGCTCGTTGAAGAAGGCAAAGCACCTGACGACATACAACTAGAAATTGAGAAATTAGTTCGTGCATACGATCCTTGTCTAAGCTGCTCTGTGCATTAGCGCTATAAGGCAGGTGCCGCTGCTGCTTTATCGTTCAATTCAAGATAATAAATTTTATAAAACACCCGTTCGGTAGTTATATCGAACGGGTTTTCGTTTTGTGTGCATAGTGGGACATTTAGCTCATAAAGTGGTCCGAAAATGCATAAAAATGTTGCAAAGTGGGGCAAAGTGTCATAAGATTTCATTCACGGAAGCCTTGTGGGGTTTTGAAACGCAGTATCAATCGAATCAAAACATCACATAAATGCAGAATGGGGTTACGCTGAATGGCAAAAGCCGTCACAGAAGAGAAACTCGCTGATCGACCCCTCCTGGTCGATCTGTTTGGTGAGTTTCGCTTTAAGGTTGACGCCAAAGGTCGTATGGCTCTCCCCGCGAAATTCCGCAAGGTTCTCCCGAGCGAGCTAATCGTTTCTCGTGAACTTCAGGATGAATGCCTTTACGTGTTTACTCCTGATACATTCAACGAATGGGTTGAACAACTTTTTATCGATCGTTTTGGTGGTTACAACGCATCAGATCGTCGCCATGTGCTTATGCGCAGCAAATTGAAGTCGCGTGCTGATGAAGTGGAAATTGATTCATCGGGTCGCATAATGCTTAAGCCGGAACTTCGCGAGGCTTGCTCAATAGAGCGTGAAGTGGTTGTAGTTGGCAACACTGGGCATTTCGAAATTTGGGATGCAAGCACCTACGATAAGACAATGGACGACATCGATTTGGGAGCTTTCTACGAAAGCGACAAGAAGAAAGATAGCGATTGGAAGGAATCGGCTTTAGCCGATGATCTCGAGTTGAGGGTAGCGCGGTAATGTCTGCATAAGCAGACTACGCTGCACTCTCAAGGCACTATGACAAGCGAATATCGGCATATTCCGGTTCTATCTGCCGAATGTATAGACGCTCTGGCTTGTCAGCCGGGGTGCGTGCATCTAGATGCAACGCTTGGGTTTGCGGGTCATGCTATGTTGGTGGCTGCCAAACTTGGGCGTGAAGGTTTACTAATAGGCATCGATCAAGATGCGGTGGCACGGGAAGAGGCAAAGCAAAAGCTCTCTAAACTTCCCGCTGATGTAAAGCCGCATATAGAGGTGCTAGCGGGCAATTTCGGCAACATGGATGAACTTCTGATGGGAATACCCATCGTCGGTATCGATTCGGTATTGTTCGATTTAGGTGTCTCATCGGTACAGCTGGACACGCCATCACGCGGCTTCTCTTATAAGGAAGGCGCACCACTCGATATGCGAATGGATCCGAGTAATCAAACTTTAACCGCACAAGAGGTCATTAACACTTATAACGCAGCAGACCTCGCTCGGATCATACGCACTAACTCGGACGAGAGGTGGGCTAGCCGCATCGCTGAATTCATTGTGAAATCTAGGGCTGAGGTGCCCATAAGAACTAGCGACCAATTGGTTGATATTATCAAGGCCGCTATACCGGCAGCAGAACGCCGCCACGGCGGTCATCCGGCAAAACGAACATTTCAGGCAATACGCATTCATGTGAATTCCGAATTAGAGGTACTGCGCAGCGGACTTGATGCGGCTATTAGATGGCTAAACCCGGGTGGACGTATAGCTGTTATAAGTTACCACTCTTTGGAAGACCGGATAGTAAAAGAAACATTTGCATCTTTTGAAAATCGTTGCACGTGCCCGCCCGATTTCCCGGTGTGCGCATGTGGACGTAAGCCGATATTGAAAGTACTTACACGTAAGCCCGTTCTACCTGATGCGGCTGAGGTGGATCGGAATCCGCGGGCTCGTAGCGCTAAGTTGCGAGTGGCTCAGAAGCTTTAAGGCTGCACGATGAGGTGAGAAGGTAAGCGTGAGCGCTTATATGGATTACAACTACGGCACTTCGGCACGATACTACGAAGATCAGCCAGACTTTTTGTTTGAGGTCGTGCCGGGCGGCGCACCTGAGCAAGAAACACAAGCTGTATCTAGTCTAGTTGCCAAAGCCGTGCGCGTGCTTGCTATAGTTGTAGCCGCATTTGCGCTGGTGGGTGCAGTTCGTGTCACCTTTGATTCCATGACCATAAGCACAGCTTTGGAATACCGTCAGCTTTCCCGCGATATAGACGCAGCGCGAACAGAGGGCAATGCGCTAGAACTTGAGAAAAGCACGCTGTCTAATCCGGGTCGCATAAAGACAGAAGCGCACAATATAGGAATGCTATCGCCCGCGCAAACTACTTATATAGATCTTTCTGACGATATAGTTGTAACAGACGATGCGGGTAATCTGTCGCTTTCTGGCAGTATGGCTGCGGCGGCGCAATAAGGACAATATGACGGGTAATTCTCGAAAAAAAGGAAACGGCAGAGGCAGAGGCAAACAACGCGCTCGCTTCACCGATGCTTCTTTTGCTCAAAATATCCGCCAGCGTTTGCGCTCAGACGACATCTTGAATGCGGGTGCTCTGCGCTCTACTCACTATGTGTTCATTTTCTTCGCAATAATTGCGGCTGTATTTTTTCTGCGCCTTGTGTTTCTTCAGGTAATAGTTGCTGGCGAATACAGCGCTCAGGCAGAAGAATCACGCACCATCAACTTCGAAATATCGGCGCGTCGTGGCACGATATACGATCGCAATGGCGAAATTTTAGCAACCAGTGTTGATGCCACCACAATATATTGCAATCCAACAGAGGTTACAGATGCGAAGTGGGAATCTGAGCAAATTCAGCGCATACTTGAAGGCAATGCGGAAGACTACGAAAAGCTGCTATCTAAAGATTCTACTTCTTTTGTTTATGTGAAGCGTCAAGCCGATGTTGACAAGGCGGAAGAACTGAAATCATTAGAGCTTGATGGCATTTATTTCATTTCCGACAGCAGGCGCGAATATCCGCATGGCGCTACGGGGGGTCAGGTAATAGGTGTTTGCGATGTAGACGGTAATGGCATAAGTGGCTTAGAGTTGCAATATGACGAAATTCTTCGCGGTACACCCGGCAAATATTCTGGTGAACGCGGCGTTAAGGGAACACCTATTCCCGGTGGCGTGCATGAAGACAGCCCCGCAATAGATGGTGAAGACATAATGGTTTCCTTAGATATACGCCTGCAAGATACTATGGAAGCTGCGCTTAGTAAACAGGTGACAACCTACGATAGTGAGCATGGTTCGTCGGTTGTTATGGATGCCGATACAGGCGAAATATATGCCATTTGTTCGTATCCATATTTAGACCCTACAAATCTTAGCGAATCTCTCATAGGTTCCGATAATTTGTTGGCTGTTACGCAGCCAATAGAGCCGGGTTCGTCTTTCAAATCGGTGTCGGCGCTGACTGTGCGCGATGCTGATGCTATGGGGGTAGACGATACAATATTTGCCCCGCGCGAACTGCATGCTGACGAATACGTCATAACTGATGCTAAATGGCGTCCAGATGTAATATATTCGCTGCGCGACATAATAAGTAAGTCTTCAAATGTGGGCATTTCGCTTGCTACTGAAAAAGCTGGGTTCGAAAATCTTTACAACATGATAAACACTTGCAAGCTCTCTGAAAAAACGGGCGTGGATTACCCGGGCGAGGCGCAAGGCAGTATGCCCAAATTTAACGAGTGGGCAAAAATTACTGGATACAATATTAGTTTTGGTCAGGGTATTACTGTAACTCCCTTGCAAATGACTCGCTTTTATGGAGTATTGGCAACGGGCGGTACATTAGTTCAGCCGCATTTTCTTCTTATGAAGCCGCAAACAGGCGAATGGATTCAATACGATTCCGAAAAAGTAATTGACAACGACCAAGCTATTGAAGATGTAAATGAAATGCTGCGCGGTGTTGTTACCGACGGTACTGGAAAAAAGGCTAATATCGACGGATTCTGTACAGTGGGCAAAACGTCTACTGCCGAAATTGCCGAAAACGGCGGATACGCAGAAGACAGATACAATCTAGCTTTTGTGGGATTCATTGACAATTCTAATAGTAATCTAGTTTGCTACGTTGGTGTAAATGACGTTATTTACGAAGGCAATGTAGCGGAGGGATTTAAGGATATAATGACGAGTGCTATCGAACAATATAATATAGTTCCGAATTGAGTTGGCATGATTAAGAAAACATGTGCTGAACTTTTTAAACATGTTCCCTGTACTGTAATTGGGGACGAATCGGCTGAGGTAGGGGGTCTAGCCTATAGAAGCGATTGCGTAGCGCCGGGAGATGCGTTTTTTTGCATAGTGGGTCTTAGTGTGGATGGACACACGTTTGCTCAAGATGCCATAGACCGCGGTGCTAGCGTTATTGTGGCTGAACGCAAGGTTTACCTAGCCGACGCAACAGATGTAACCGAAGTGATTGTGTCCGATTCGCGGCGCGCCATGGCTGAAGCATCGTGCGCTTTCTACGACTGGCCAAGTGAAAGTTTCAATTTGGTTGGTGTAACTGGCACGAATGGCAAGACCACTACCACTTATTTGGTAGAGCACATAATGCGACAAATGGGGCACAAAACAGGTGTGATAGGCACTGTGGGCATTCAGATAGATGGCAAGCGCGTAGAAAGTGAGCGCACAACTCCTGAATCGCCCGATTTGCAGGGCATGTTCGCCGATATGCGAAATGCGGGTGTAACGTGTGCTGCGATGGAGGTTAGTTCCCATGCGTTAGATCTTGAACGTACATGGGGCACCAAGTTTGCCGTTAGTGCGTTTACGAATTTGACGCAAGATCACCTTGATTACCATAAAACGTTTGATGCGTATTTCGAGGCAAAGGCTTTGCTGTTTAGTTCCGCCTATCCTGCGGCTCGTGTTATAAATGGGCAGGATAAGTGGGGTGCTAAGCTAATACAGCGCTGCTTAGATGCGGGAGATAAAGTTCTTACTTATGGTGCCGACGAGGCGGGCAGCTTTGATATAGCATGGCGCAATGTTGAATATGGCGCAATAAGTACAACCGCTACATTTAATATATGCGGAGAAGACTTTACGGTAACGTATCCTTTGGTTGGGCGTTTTAATGTAGAGAATGCGGCTTGTGCCTTAGGCATAGCTGTTCAGCTGGGAATTTCGGCACAAGACGCTATAGAGGCGCTAACTAGCGCGTCTCCTGTTCCCGGGCGAATGCAGCTGGTTGAGGGTAGCAGTTCTTCGGGTGTGTCTGTTGTGGTTGATTACGCGCATACTCCGGATGCACTTGAAAAGGCAATAGCTTCTGTGAAGCAAATTGCGGGCGCGGGTCGCACCATAGTAGTATTTGGTTGTGGTGGAGACAGAGACAGCGCGAAGCGTCCCATAATGGGCAAAGCGGCGCTAGCCGCCGATTTCGCAATAGTTACTAGCGACAATCCTAGAAGTGAAAATCCTGAAGCAATAATTTGCGACATTGTGGCTGGTATGAATTCAGAAAAAGAGAAATTTAGCGTAGAGCCCGACAGGGCTCGTGCTATACAGTTGGCTATAGATGCAGCCAGTTCCGGAGATGTTGTTTTAGTGGCTGGCAAGGGACATGAGAATTATCAGATTATCGGAGATGAAAAGATTCATTTCGACGATTGTGAGACGGCAGCAAAAGCGCTAAAGATAAGGGCGCACAGGAGTTAAAATGCGCTTAAACGCAAAACAGATTGCCCTGTATACTGGCGGGGATTTTTTGATAGAACCGATAGACGGAAGTGCTCTTTTAACGGGCATTACGTGGGATTCGCGCGATGTAGAGCCCGGTTGGCTTTACGTTGCATTGCCCGGTGAGCATGTTGATGGGCATCAATTTGTAGAGCCGGCGTTGCGCACGGGTGCTATTGGCGCGCTTGTAAGCGAAGCGCCCGATGCTAGGGCATGCACGCTGGCGCGCGAACTTGGTGTGGCAATAATACAAGTGCCTAATACATTCCATGCTATAACCGATCTGGCTAGTGAATGGCGACGGCACCTGAAAGGAAAAATTGTTGGTCTTACCGGGTCTACCGGAAAAACCACCACCAAGAATCTTACTCGCGATGTGTGTGCAGCGCGCTTTTCCGTTGTGGCAACCGAGGCGAATCAGAATAACGAATTAGGTGTGCCAAAAACAATTCTGAATGCGCAGCCCGAAACGCAAGTTGTAATAGTGGAAATGGGGATGCGTGGTGCTGGGCAGATAACACAGTTGTGCGAAGTGGCGCGACCCGATTGGGGGCTTGTTACAAATTGTGGTGAATCGCATATAGAGTTGCTTGGAAGCCGCGAGGCTATTGCATTTGCCAAGGCGGAACTATTTTCAGCACTTCCGCAAGGTGTTGGAAGAGCTTTTATTAATGCCGATGATGAATATGCCGCCGTTATGGTTGAGCGTTCTAAGCTTGAGCGCAATAACATAACCTGTGTTGCTTTTAATGGCTACGATGATGCGCGTGAAGCCGATACGCTGCCGGCAGGACCGCGCGTTTGGGCTGAGGATGTTCGCTTAGATGCGCAAGGGTCGGCAGAATTTACGCTTTGCGCTAGTGGTTTTGCAGATTCTGATGAAGACCCGCGCCAGCCGACGTTGTTTACAATGGCACCCGATGTTGAACGCGCTTCATGTCACTTAAGCCTTATGGGGTTGCATAACGTGTCGAATGCCTGCGCAGCTGCTGCTGTGGGGCGTTCCATGGGAATGACTTTGCAGACAGTAGCGCAGGCACTAGCCGAGTCTCTTCCAGAGCCGGGTAGGGCGCAGGTGTGTAAAGGGCGCGATGGCTTTATTGTTATAAACGATGCATACAACGCGAACCCCGATTCTATGTGTGCGTCGCTGCGTGCTTTCGGAGCGATGGATATATCGGGGCGCAGATTTGCTGTTTTGGGTGATATGGGTGAGTTGGGCGATTTTGCTCAGGAATGCCACATGCGCGTTGGTGGATATGTGGCAGCACAGCCAATAGATGCGCTTATATGTGTGGGTGAGCTTAGCCGCTACATTGCTGAAGGGGCGCGTGAGGCAGGATTGCCAAATGAGCGCATTGTTGTTGCTGAAGGAATTGGCGAAGTTTTAGGAGAGTTAGAAGAGACTCTTTGCGCTGACGACGCGGTACTTGTAAAAGCGTCGCATTTCATGGGGCTCGACCGTTTGGTTGAGGGGCTGATAAGTTAATGTTTTCTTTTTTTGCTGCATATCCTACTTTTCTAGTATTTCTTGGCACCGTATTTGGCATGGTGTTAACAATACTTTTCATGCCTGCGTTTATACGCTTTCTAAGGCGAGGTCACATTGGGCAACAAGTTCGCGATGATGGACCACAGACTCATTTAGTTAAACAGGGAACGCCTACTATGGGCGGCGTAATAATGCTTATAGCTGTAGCGCTAACTATTTTATTGGTGGGCTTGCCCGATTTGGAAACGTATCTTTTATTGGGCGCAGTAGTGCTTACTGGTGTTTTAGGTTTAATAGATGATGTGTCGAAGGTGGCGCACGCCCGCTCACTTGGGCTTACTCCTGCTGCAAAACTTGTCGGTCAATTCGTCATAGCTGCAATATTTGTGCTTTGCGCTGTGAATCTTTTGGGCATACCGCCTACTGTGGAAATTCCGTTTATATACACTTTCGATCTGGGGATTTTGACCACCACTATCCCTATGGGCGATGGGCAGCTGCAAATACCTTGGCTCTACCTTTTATTCTGTCTTATCCTGCTTGTTGGCATGTGCAATGCCGTAAATTTGACAGATGGGCTAGACGGTTTAGCTGCTGGTACAGTTATGATAGTAATGCTGGTAATGGCTGCTATTGCTTACCGAGAAAACATGCTGGAACCTTCTATTTTTGCTGCGGCAGTAGCGGGCACATGTGTAGGATTCCTTTGGTTTAACAGCCACCCGGCAGATATTTTTATGGGCGATACGGGCTCGCTTGCGCTGGGCATGGCGCTGGGCTGTTTGGCGGTTGTAACAAAGACCGAATTCGTTGTAATAATAATTGGTGGCTTGTTTGTGTGCGAGGCGCTATCGGTCATCATTCAGGTATGGCATTTTCGTCGTACAGGAAGGCGTGCATTCCTTATGGCTCCGCTTCATCACCATTTTGAGAAAAAAGGATGGAGTGAAACGAAGGTGGTTGTTCGCTTCTGGATCATATCGGGCACGTTCGCTATATGCGGATTTGTGCTTTACTTCGCGGAATCGTTGGTGGCATAATGGCGGGCTTATTGCTAGAACACCGCAAGATGGCTTATGCAGATCTAGGGCATGTGGCTATACTTGGGTTGGGTGTTACCGGAAAAGCATGCTTAAATTACTTGAAGCCTTTGGTAGGTAGTCGCGTTCGCAAGCTAACCGTTATTGAAAACGACGAGCAGCCAATAGATGGCGAATTCGATTTGTGCATAGCAAGCCCCGGGATATCGCAGTTTAGCAACATGTACAATGCGGCAAAGGCGGCAAGTTCGGAAATTATAAGCGAGGTAGAATTCGCTTGGCGTGAAAGCGCTGCCAATTCAAAATGGGTAGCGATAACCGGCACAAATGGTAAAACTACGACAACTGCACTTGTTGCGCATATAATGCGTGAATGCGGATACAATGTGCGCTGCGTTGGGAATATTGGGGATGCGTGCATAACTGCTGTTGGGGAGGCTTCGGATAAGCTGCGTTCAGAAGCTGCGCAGCCTTCACTTCGCTCATCCGAATCCTTCCCAATGAATACCGAGACTGCTCAGGTAGCTGAAGAAGCCTCGGACAAGCTGCGTTCAGAAGCTGCGCAGCGTTCATTCCGCTCATCCGAGGCTTCTTTAATGTCCGTTGAAGCGAAGGGGGGAGAAGTCTTCTGCTCAAACAGTCCTGACTTTGGCAAAAGCACCACTGGTGCTTTTGCGTCGTGCGGAACTGCGCTTAAGACCACTCCCCCCTTCGCTTCAACTACTTATTATGTTGCTGAGGTTTCGTCTTATCAGCTGGCTTCTACTTTTGCGTTTGCGCCCGATGTGGCTGTGGTACTGAATATTACGCCCGACCATTTGGCTTGGCACAGATCGCATGAGAACTATGCAGATGCTAAGTGGAAAGTGCTGGCTAATTTAGCGAATGTGGCAGATGGCGTTGCGGTGCTGAATGCAGCCGATGACGAAGTGCGTGCAAAAATTCGACAACTTAAAGTAGATAGCACGCGTGGGTTTGACTACATTCCGCTTGGTACTGCTAAGGGCATCAATTTCGATATGCGACAGGCGTGCGGGTCGCGCAACGCCGCTTTTGTTTTGCCCGATGGCACGATGTGTGTGGCTTTGCGTGGTGAAGAACATGCGCTTTGTAATACTGCCGACTTGCAGCTTTCCGGTGCCCATAATGTGGAAAATGCGCTAGCGGCAGCTTCGGCTGCTATTGCTGCTGGGGCTAATGCAGAATGTGTGGCGGGTGCGCTTACTTCTTTTGCGCCGCTTCCGCATCGAATAGAGCCTGTCGGTACTGTTCGCGGCGTGCGGTTCTATAACGATTCGAAAGCTACTAATACCGATGCTACCTTAAAGGCTGTTGCGGCGTTTTTGCCCGAGAAGCCAATAATGCTACTTGGCGGGCGCGATAAAGGCACCGACCTTTCCGATTTGGTGGAATCTTGTGCTGCTCATGCTAAGGCTGTCATTAATTACGGGGAATCGGCTGAGAGATTCGCGGAGGCATTCGCGAACATAGACTCTATTGATGTGCACAGAGCAGTAGGTATGGCTGATGCGTTCAATATGGCGTTGGATATAGCCGATGCGGGCGATATTGTTCTTCTTTCTCCGGCGTGTGCGTCATTTGATGAGTTCAGTTGTTTTGAAGAGCGCGGAGACGCTTTTAAGGATTTGGTAGAGCGCGCGCGAAGCGTTTGTGGAGAATAGGCGCATGGCGCGCGATAAAAATCGCAGTTCACACGCTCATGGCATGAGTACGGCGCGCACTTTGCTTATTGTGGCAGTGCTTTGTCTTGTGGCCATTGGGCTACTCATGGTTTACTCTACGACTTCCGTTGTACTGGCGGGCGCTGGGAAGTCGCCATTTTCTGATGTGGGCAATCAGGCGGCATTTGCTGTTATTGGAATAGTGGCTGCAATTGTTATATGGCGCGTTATTCCTTATGGTGCATGGGCGGGGTCTTTTACATGGATAGTGTGGGGCGTTGGCATAGTGCTGCTGTTCCTTACATGGATTGCCGGAACAGAGGTTAACGGTGCTAAGCGCTGGCTCTACATTGGACCTTTAGGCATGCAGCCTTCCGAGCTTATAAAAATAGCGTTGCTGCTAATGGCGATTCGTATTATGAACGATATGCGTCAAGGCAATATAGAGGTGCGCGCAGCCATTGTGCAGGCTCTGCTGCTTATATTGCTGCCGGTAGTTTTTCTGTATCTTACTCAGTCTGACCTAGGTACCACCCTTATTTGTGTTGTAGGTATTTTCGCCGTTATGTGGATTGGCGGCATATCGGGCAAATGGCTTTTAGGCATTGGCGCGTTGCTGTTTATAGCGGCAGCTTACGCCATTTTTGGCACGGGCTTTCGCAGCGGGCGTTTGGTGTATCTTGACCCTTGGGGTGACGGGCAGAATGGATACGGTACCGGATACAACATTATCAGGTCGTATTACGCGCTTTCCGAAGGCGGTTTGTTTGGTGTAGGTATTGGCAATTCGCACGAAAAGTTCGACTATTTGTTTGCGTCTGAAAGCGACTTTATTTTTGCGGTTATTGGTGAAGAGACAGGGCTTGTAGGTGCGCTAGTTGTTGTAACGCTGTTTTTACTGGTACTGTATGCGGGTTTGAAAATATCCGAGGGTGCACCTGACGAATTGGGCGCTATGATTGCAGGTGGGTTTGCAATTATGCTGGTATTTCAGGCGTTTTTGAATATCGGCTGCACCATTGGTGTTTTTCCGACTACGGGAAAACCGTTGCCGTTCATATCGTCGGGTGGTACATCTATTGTTGCGTCGCTTCTGATGGTGGGGCTGATTCTATCGGTAGAGCGTGCATCGGAAATGCCAGATTCGCATGAGCGGGTGCGTCAAGAATTTAGGGTGCATCGCGGAGGTGCCGGTGGCGGCGCACAATGGCAAGACAGAGGCGGAAGGAGCGATCAGTGGCGAAGAAGATAGTGCTTTCAGGCGGTGGCACAGCCGGTCACATTAATCCTGCTCTGGCGCTTGCTGAAGTCTTAGAAGAGCGCGGATTAGAAGTGTATTTTGCCGGTACTCCAAATGGATTGGAATCTCGTTTAGCTGTAGCGGCGGGTTTGCCATATAAAGCTTTTGATGCTAGTGGCTTTCGCCGTTCGCATCCGGCATCAATTGTTACAGGGGTGCGCCGCATTGTGAAAAGTACAAAGCAGGCTAAGGCATGGTTTTCGCAATTGAAACCCAATGCTGTGGTAGGTTTTGGGGGCTATGCCTGCATTCCGGTGTCTAGGGCGGCAGAGCAGATGAGCGTTCCTGTTGTTTTGCACGAACAGAATTCTGTTATGGGTATGGCTAATAAGTATCTTTCAAAGCGTGCTGCTGCGGTTTGTTTAACATATGAAGACACCATTGGTAATAATGCCGATCCTTCGCGCACATATATTACGGGGAATCCCGTGCGCGCTAGCGTGCTTAGCGCAACTCGCGAAGAGGGGCGTGCAATGTATGGCATTGCCGACGATGCGCTTGTGCTGCTTGTGTTTGGTGGTAGCTTAGGGGCTAGGCATATTAATCATGCCATTGTGGCTATGAAAGATGAACTTCTTCAACGCAGCAATCTTCATATTGTGCACATTACGGGGCAAAAAGAACTAGAACAGGTGCAAGCCGATCTGTCGCTTAGCGAAGGCGAAGCGAAGCGCTGGCATGTGATGGGCTATCAGGACAAGATGGCGCAAACGCTTGCTGCCGCCGATTGTGTGGTTAGCAGAGCTGGCGCTACGTCGTTAGCGGAAATTTCTGCGCGTTGCATTCCGGCGATTTTGGTGCCTTTTCCCTATGCTGCAGAAGATCATCAGACGAAAAATGCTGCAGGATATGTAGCTGCTGGTGCAGCCGAATTAGTGCCAGACGATAAATTGGATACGCCTGAATTTGCCGATACGGTGCTTGAATTGGTGGACAATGCTGGCAAGCGGCAGCGTATGCAGCAGGCGGCGGCTGCGCTTGAAACAGCCGATGCGTCACATAAACTGGCTGATATTGTGATAGATGTGGCAAACTAAATTGTGTGGCTGCAAACATAAGCGCATCACGGTAAAATAAAGGTTCGCAAATGTAGAGCAAACGCAAAAGGAAGTATTAAAATGCCGCACACTATCTCTGACACCCTGCATTTTATCGGTATAGGCGGAGTTGGCATGAGCGGTATAGCTAGTGTAGCTGTGGCTCAGGGCTTTAAGGTTAGCGGGTCCGATATGAAAGCCAGCCGCTATACTAAGCGTTTGCAAGACGAAGGCGTGCAGGTTTTTATTGGGCACGATGCCAAGAACTTACCCGAGGCGGATGCAACAGTTGTAGTTTCTACGGCTATTTTGCCGAATAACCCAGAATTGCAAGAGGCAAAGCGCCGTAACATGCATATTGTTCACAGAGCGCAGATGCTTGCTGCACTTGGGCGTGGGTTGGAAACGCTTGCGGTGGCTGGTACCCACGGGAAAACAACCACATCTTCTATGTTGGCTAGCGTGCTAGATTCCATGGGGAAAGACCCTACGTTTCTTATTGGTGGTACGGTTCGCCAATATGGCACGAATGCCCATAGTGGGCGCGGGGAATTTTACGTGGTAGAGGCTGATGAGTCTGATAAGTCGTTCACATGGCTTGACCCGATGGCGGCTATAGTTACTAATATAGAGCCCGATCATTTAGACCACTATGCAAATGTGGGCGAAATCTATTATCAGTTCAGCCAGTTTATGAACACTGTGCCCGACGGTGCGCCCATAGTTGTATGTGGTGAAGATGCTAAGTTGGTAGATACGGCGCACAAAAGTGCAGGTAAGGTTATAACTTACGGTTTTGGTGATGCGTGCGATGCGCGAATACTTGAATGTATGCCAGAAGGCGTTGGCATGGAGTTTAAGCTGCAACTGCTAAGTGGTGTGGTTGTGCAAAGCCGCATTAAGCAAAACCCCGGAAAGCATAATGTGCTAAACGGTGCGGCTGTGCTTACATTGCTAGATGCTTTGGGAATGGATGTTGCTGCAGCAGCGCTCGCTTTGGCTGATTTTGCAGGTGTGCGCCGTCGGTTCGATTTGGTTGGCAAGACTGGTGACGTTACCGTGGTAGACGATTACGCGCATCATCCCACTGAAATAGCCGCTACGGTGCGTGCGGCTAAAGAGTTGGGATTTGCACGTGTTCATGTGCTATTTCAGCCACATAGGTATTCGCGTGCTCCGTTGTTTACCGAAGTGCTGAAAGATGAATTTGGCGAAGCGTTCGACGATGCCGATACGGTTACATTTATGGATGTGTTTTCAGCGGGCGAGGCACCGGTGCCCGGAATTACAGGTAAAACATTTTTGAATGTTGTGCTTCAACATGAGGGTCATCCGCAGGCTAATTATATTCATAGGCGTATAGATGCAGCTTCTGCTATGGCTAAACTTGCGAACCCGGGCGATTTGATAATAACGATGGGTGCTGGCGATGTTACGGAAATTGGTCCATTAATTCTGGCGGAATTGGCGAAGGAGTAGCTTTTGGCAGCACATGCGACTCCGCTCGAGGCGCTGCTAATGAACCCCGCTTTCGACGGCGAGGTTATGCTGGCTGAACCTATGAGCGCACATACTACGTATCGTATAGGCGGACCAGCCCGTTGGTTTGTGCGTGCCGATTCGCTTTCGGCGCTGACCGGCTTGCTAGATGCTTGCGCGAACCAGCGCATGTCGTGGGCAATGGTTGGGCGCGGGTCTAACTTGCTTGTGGCTGATAGTGGTTTTGATGGTGTTGTGGTTACTCTTGGACGCGATTTTCGAGCTTTTCGTGTACAGGAAGATGGACTTAGCATATCGGCGGGCGCGGGTGTTTTGTTGTCTGCTGTTGTGCAAGAGGCGTTTAAAAGATCGCTTGCCGGGTTGGAGTTCGCTGTTGGAACGCCCGGGAATTTAGGCGGCGCACTTCGCATGAATGCAGGTTCGGCTGATGAATATATTGGCAGTCGGGTTGTTAGTGTTACGGTATATACGCCGGGTGTAGGTATGCGCAAGCTGCAGGCAAGCGATGTGAAATGGGGCTATCGCGCCACGTCTTTTGCCTTAGATGATGTAATCTTAGAGTGCGAACTTGCGCTAGAAGGTGCTGATCCGTTTTTCATTCGTGGGAAAATGGAGGCGAACTTGAAGCGGCGCAAAGCATCGCAGCCGCTAGATCTTCCCAGTTGTGGAAGTGTATTTCGGAATCCGCCGGGAGAATCGGCGGCAAGGTTGATAGATAAGGCAGGTTTGAAAGGTACAAAGTGCGGCGGCGCACAAGTAAGTAACAAGCATGCTAACTTCATAGTGAATACAGGTGGCGCTAGCGCTGCCGATGTTCGCCAATTGATAGATACTGTAAAGGCACGGGTGTTCGAGTCGTATGGCATACAGCTCACGACAGAAGTCCGGTTCCTCGGGTTCCGCTAGGCAGCGGCGCGCGAGTAATACTCGCAATAATGCAACGCGCCGCGTGGATAGCCGCAGCATGTCGGCTAGCAGGTCGGCGCGCGCAAGCAGAAGAGTTCCCGATATTCGCAGCATGCGCACAAGCGATTTACGCACGGCGGGTGGTGTCCGCGCAGCGAGCGGTGCACGCGCAGCGGGTGGTGCCCGCACGACGGGTGGTGCACGCACGACGGGCGGTGCGCGTGCAACGGGCGGTGCGCGCGCTAACAGAAACGCCGCAGCCGAAAGTAGGCTTGGGAATTATAGCGTGCAAGGTGGGCGCACTGTATCTGAGATTAATAGAATGGCGCGAAATCAGGAAAGGCGCCAGCGCCGAGCAGAATCTATGCAACGCGCAGCACGGGCAACGCGGCGTCCGCTGATAATTATTGGGGTTATTGTTGCGCTAATCATTGCATTTATGCTGGCTGTTTTTATTGCTTCGCGTACCGATTTATTCCTAGTTGAGGAAGTTAAATTCGAAGGCGTAGAGCATCTAACCTCCACCGAGGCTAATGCGCTTGTTAATGTCCCGGAAGGCACAACGCTACTAAATGTGGATATAGACAGCATAAAGGCTAGCCTCATGCGCGATTCGTGGGTGGAAAGCGTAGAGGTTAAACGCGAATTCCCCTCTACGCTGACAATTGTGGTGAACGAGCGCGATATTGCTGCAATAGTGGAAATTCCTATGGGGCAGGCGCAGACCATTCAAAATTGGGCAATTAGCCCTGAAGGCATATGGATAATGG
This sequence comes from Adlercreutzia sp. ZJ154, assembly GCF_011039055.1. Lineage (NCBI taxonomy): Bacteria > Bacillati > Actinomycetota > Coriobacteriia > Eggerthellales > Eggerthellaceae > Adlercreutzia > Adlercreutzia sp. ZJ154. The sequence goes on along the minus strand of NZ_JAAKEF010000007.1, from coordinate 52,776 downwards.
CAATTCCGAATCAAGATTCTGAGATAGGTCAGCAGATAAGTCCGAAAATTTATGAAGATGCAGATTCAGCCATACATATAACCGGTGTGCAGGTTGGCGTTATACCGGAGATGGGTAAAGAATGCACCGACCCTAATGTAAACAATGCGCTTGAAATAATTACTGGGCTTACGACCGATCTTGCTAATCAGGTGAAGTCGGTTAGCGCGTCGGACGTGGAATCTACAACGCTTACTCTGAAAAGCAACGTGGAAATAGCTTTTGGCACCGCCGACAACATTCGCGACAAAGAGCGCGTGTGTCTAGAGATTATGGAAAAGAATCCGAAGGTTGTTTACATAAATGTGCGTGTAGCAGATCGTCCAACTTGGCGCTCTCCCGACGGGAATTAATGACAGCGAGGAAATTTGTATTGCTATTATGTCGAAAATAATTAGCATAAAGCGCTATAATGCTAATAATAATTGACATAAATAACCGTAGGATGCAAATTTGAAGCGTTTACTAAACACACGAACACGCCTTGCGGCACAACACATAGGGGAAAATTTGCGCACATGGCGTAAGCTGCGTGGGCTAACTATTCAGCAGATGGCTGACAAAGTTGGTGTATCTAGGGCTACTATAGCGGCAGTAGAAAAGGGTGATCCGACGGTTTCATTTCAGACGATTATCGGAATATGCAATGTGATAAGCGTAACCGATCGGCTTATTGAGGCCCTAGACCCGTACGAGACGGATTTTGGTCGCGCCCGTGCCGATCAAGAACTTCCAAAACGCATAAGGGGATAACATATGCTTTCCCAGTTAGATGTATATGTCGACATAGATAGCATTCCAGTGTATGCGGGGCGAGCTTATTTCAGCATGCGTGGGAATACGCTGACTACAACTTTTGCTTATGCAAGCGATTATCTTTCTGATTCCCGTGCATATGAGATAGATCCTGCGTTTCCTTTAATTGGTTCAACTTATCACTGCAATGGGCTGCCGGGAGCGTTTAGCGATTCGGCGCCTGATCGCTGGGGTCGGAATCTTATTGATAAAGAACATCGCAGAAAATTGTTAGACGCTGGATATGTTGCACATAAATTGCGCGACGTAGATTATCTGGTTGGTGTTTTTGACGAAACTCGCGAGGGGAATTTGCGGTTTCGCGAACATGGAGGTGATTTTCTTTCGGAATCAAAGGCTATTCCGAAAATCATTCAGCTTCCCGAATTACTTGCTGCAAGTAGAGATTTGGCAAAAAATGCTGAATCTGATGCCGCAATAAAAACATTGTTGAGCGCTGGTTCGGGGTCTTTGGGTGGTGCACGTCCTAAAGCTTCCGTAGTACAAGATGGAAAATTATTGCTTGCAAAATTCCCGCATCCCTCCGATTCGTGGAATGTAATGGCTTGGGAGAAAACTGCTTTAGATATTGCTCAGCGGGCACACGCTGAAGTTCCGGCGAATAAACTTATTACGATAGGGTCAAGTTCGGTGTTGCTGCTTGAGAGATTTGATAGATACAATTCCTTGTTGAATGGAGCGCGCATTGCTTACATAAGCGCTATGACTTTGTTGGGTGCCCATGATGGTGAAATTTGCGATTATGGTGAATTGGCCGAAGCTATATCTTTGTGGGCTGGAGATCCAGCAACTGCTTCCGAAGAATTACTGCGCAGGATATTACTTTCAATTGCTCTTAATAATACGGATGATCACATGAGAAATCATGGCTTTATTAGGGTGGGAAATAAGTGGCAGTTTTCTCCATTGTTTGATGTAAATCCAAATTTAGACGGAAACAGCAGATGTGCTACGTCAATTCTTGGAGAATGCGGCGACCTAAGAGCTAAGGCCGCTATAGAACTCGCAAAATATATGGGTATTAAGAACGAGAAAACTACGGCAATTTTGTCGGAAGTGCTGTCGGCTGCATCTGAATGGAAGTCTATTGCGCGTAAGAATGGATGTTCTGATTCCGAGATTAAAAGCTTCGTTCCGATCATGCAAGAGCATCTGGCTGATTTAAGGGGCATCTCTTTGTTGTAGACTTGTCTGCCTTTAATGGTGCACGTTCGCGCGGGGCAGCGCAACGCTTGCATAAATGGTTTTTCACGAGTGTTTTGTGTGATATAGTGAGACGTGCTAACAGCAGGTGTGTTTTGTGTTGAAACGTATTTGTTAGCAGTTCGCTTTGCGGGTGCAGTTGCGCTACGCGAAGCAAATTACACTCTTTGCGCCTTGAACGATGCTGCGTTCAGCATCCGTTGGCTTAAAGGGACTGAATGCATTGTCGTTTAGGAGTTGCTGATGTGGTACGTCGTTCAAGTGGCGACCGGTCAGGAGCAGTCTGCTGTCGATATGATATGCGAAGCGGCGGCTGGCTCTGCTGCACTTAAAGAATGCTTTTGCCCGCACTATAAAACGGGCGAAAAGTGTGATGGCGTATGGGAAACGGTAGAGAAAGTGTTGTTTCCGGGCTACATTATTGTGGTGACAAATCAGGTAGAGCGCGTGGAGCAAGGGCTTCGCGGTGTTAAGGCGTTCACGCGGCTTCTAGGTAACGACAAAGCATTTATTCCTTTAAGTAAAGGGGAAGTTGCGTGGATAGACGCATTCACGCAAAAAGACAATCGCACTGTGCAGATGAGCGAAGGATATGTTGATGGCGGCAAGTTGGTAATAACGGCTGGTCCGCTGCTTCATCACGAGGGTTTAATTCGTAAGGTGAACCATAGGAAGAAGCGCGCATATCTGCAGGTTAAGATGTTTGGTCGCATGATAAATGCCGAAGTTGGGCTAGCTATTAGGCGGAAGAGTTAGATTCCAAGCATTGGGCGAGAATCTCAAACGCAAACAAACGGAAGTTACGACAACAGCAGAATACACATCCGAATCTAGCAATACGCTTGCAAGAGCGCGCCAACCCCTACCATACCGCTTCATAAAGCGCACATTCGATATTGTGTTTAGTAGTGCAGTAATAGTAGTTGGGTTTGTACCAGCGCTAATACTTTCAATCTTTATAGCAAAAGATACAAAAGCAAGCCCAATATACTCACAAATTCGTATGGGTAAATATAAAAAGCCTTTCAAGATATATAAGTTTAGAAGCATGGTATGCGACTCTGATAACGTAGAGAAATACCTAAATGAAGAACAACTTATAGAGTGGATGCGAGAGAGAAAAGTAGAAGATGACCCTCGCATTACAAAGCTAGGTAGCTTTATTAGGAAAACATCAATAGATGAGATTCCTCAGTTTATAAATGTATTAGTAGGACAGATGAGCGTGGTAGGTCCGCGCCCTATCACAGAAGATGAACTAATACATTTCAAACACGATGCAGACAAACTACTAAGCATGCGCCCAGGTATTACTGGCTGGTGGCAAACACAAAGCAGAAATGATTCAAGCTTTGACACCGGAGAGCGCCAAACACTTGAGCTTTACTACATTGATAACGTCTCTGTCAGGCTAGATATGCGAATAGCTGTGAACACCTTTAGTTCTATGTTTGGAACTGGAAAGAAAGGTAGATAGCTTGATCCATCTAATCTTGCTCTCTGGTGGTTCTGGTACTCGTCTTTGGCCGCTGTCTAACGAGACTCGCTCTAAGCAGTTCTTAAAAGTATTGCGAGATGAAAACGATAACCATATCTCTATGGTTCAACGTGTATTTTCACAAATTAAAAAAGTGAATGCAGACCTAGATATAACAATAGCCACAGCTGTCTCTCAAGCACTTTCAATTGAACAACAAATCAAAGGAGACTATTCACTAGTCCTAGAACCAGAAAGGCGAGATACGGCTCCTGCAATTATGCTTAGCTGTGCTCATCTTCTATACAAACAAAATGTATGTAGAGAAGATACTGTAATAGTAATGCCAATAGATACATTTGCAGATCAGACCTACTACAACAAAATCCCTACACTGGATAGTTTTGTACAAGACAAAACATATCAGCTAGTGCTCCTAGGCGTTAAACCAACTTATCCATCGGCTAAATATGGATACATTATTCCAAAAGATACAAAAGAAGACATATATCCTGTTTCTTGCTTTGTAGAAAAACCAAATGAAGATAAAGCTGAAAGCCTTATATCAAAAGGTGCTCTTTGGAACTGTGGAGTGTTTGCGTCTAGATTAGGCTACATCACAGATATCCTATCTAAATACATAGATGCTCAAAGCTATGAAGATGTATATAACAACTACAACCAACTTCCAAAGATTAGCTTTGACTATGAAGTAGTAGAAAAGGCTAAATCTGTTGCTGTTATTCCTTATAAAGGTACATGGAAAGACCTAGGTACATGGAATACGCTAACTGAAGAGATGCAAGAGAGTATATCAGGGCGTGTAGTTATAGATGATAAAACCTGTACAAATACCCATGTAGTAAATGAAACAGGTATGCCTCTTGTAGTATCTGGCATACAAGACTCTGTTGTAGTAGCCACACACGATGGCATTCTCGTATGCAACAAAGAGCAAAGCAGCAATCTAAAAGACCTTATTTCAAAAGCAGCTGAAACGCGTCCAATGTATGAAAAGAGACGCTGGGGAGAATATAGGGTAATTGACTACAGTGTATACCTAGATGGCAGAAAGTCTTTAACTAAAGAGTTAATCATAGAGCCAGACTGTCAACTCTCTTATCAAAAGCATACCCATAGATCTGAGGTTTGGACAATAGTGTCAGGTGAGGGTCTTTTTGTCCTAGATGGCAAAGTAGAAAAAGTAGAACCCGGATATGTTGCCAACATCTCTAAAGAATCTCTTCATGCACTGAAAGCTACAACCAAGCTTCACCTAATAGAAGTGCAGCTTGGAGACAAGCTAGAAGAGCGTGATATAGAGCGTTTTGGGAATTATTGGGAAAACAATCAATAGGAATCAATATATGAAAAAAGCTTTAATAACAGGTGTAACAGGACAAGATGGCAGTTATCTTGCAGAGTTTCTGCTTGAAAAAGGCTATGACGTATATGGCATGATACGTCGCTCATCCGTAGATTTTCGAGAGCGAATAGCGCACCTAGAAGGCACAGAGGGTTTTCATTTTCGCTATGGAGATCTTAATGACTCGATGAGTTTAATAGGGATAATTGGTGAAGTGCGCCCTGATGAAATATACAACCTAGCTGCTCAGTCACACGTTCAAGTATCTTTTGATGTACCTGAGTATTCTGCAGATGCTGATGCGGTAGGTGTTCTGCGTATTCTAGAAGCTGTACGCCTTACAGGACAAGTTGAGACTTGCAGAATATATCAAGCATCCACATCTGAGCTTTATGGCAAAGTAGAAGAAGTTCCTCAATCGGAGACAACTCCATTTCATCCTTATAGTCCATATGCTGTAGCGAAACAATATGGCTTTTGGATTGTAAAGGAGTACCGTGAAGCATATGGCATGCATGCTTCAAATGGAATTCTCTTCAATCATGAATCTGAGCGGCGCGGTGAGACGTTTGTAACGCGAAAAATAACACTTGCTGCTGCTCGCATAGCGCAAGGAAAACAAAACAAACTCTATCTTGGAAATCTTGATTCCTTGCGTGACTGGGGATATGCACGTGACTATGTTGAGTGCATGTGGCTTATTTTGCAACAAGACACACCTGATGATTATGTAATATCAACAGGTGAGCAGCACTCAGTAAGAGAGTTTGCCACGTTGGCTTTTTCTTGTGTCGGTATAGAACTTAAATGGGAAGGTACAGGAGTTAACGAGTGCGGTATTGATAAGGCAACAGGCAAAGTGCTTGTAGAAGTAAGCCCAGATTTCTATCGTCCTACCGATGTAGTGAATTTGCTTGGGGATCCAACGAAAGCTAAAGAACAACTTGGATGGGATCCAACATCTACTTCCTTTGAGAAGTTGGTGGAATTAATGATTGACCACGATATGGCAAAAGTAGCTGTTGAACGCGAAAGCGAGCGAGTACGCAAAAACCTTGCTGAATACCTTGAAAAAGGTGTGGTGAGATAGATGTCTATGAAAAAAGATTCCAAGATTTACGTAGCAGGACACCGTGGCATGGTGGGAAATGCCATTGTTAGAAACCTTGAAGCTAAAGGGTATACCAATATAATTACACGTTCACATTCTGAACTTGATTTATTGAGACAGAGCCAAGTTGAGCGATTTTTCGAAGAAGAAAAGCCAGATTACGTATTTCTTGCTGCCGCAAAAGTAGGCGGAATTGTCGCTAACTCATCTGCTCTTGCTGATTTTATGTATGAAAACATGATGCTTGAGATGAATGTGATTCATGCATCTTGGGAGAGTGGTTGTAAGAAACTCCTCTTTTTAGGAAGTAGCTGTATTTATCCAAGACTTTCGCCTCAACCAATGCGAGAAGATTGCCTTCTTACGGGCTCGCTAGAGCCAACTAATGAAGCTTATGCCCTAGCTAAGATAAGTGGACTTAAATACTGCGAGTATCTAAATAGGCAATATGGCATCAATTTCATATCGGTAATGCCAACAAATCTTTATGGACCAAATGATAATTACCACTCAGAGCACTCTCATGTTCTTCCTGCTTTGATTAGGCGTTTTCATGAAGCAAAAGAAGCAGGTGCAAAGTCTGTTACTTGTTGGGGGGATGGAAGTCCGCTTCGTGAGTTTTTATATGTGGATGATCTGGCAGATGCGTGTGTATTCCTAATGAATACCTATATTGGCAATGAAACTGTAAATGTTGGAACTGGCAAAGAGCTTACTATAAAAGAACTTGCTGAATTAGTAGCCAGTATTGTGGGCTTTGAGGGAAAGATTGGGTGGGACAAAACGCGCCCTAATGGCACACCTCGAAAACTTCTTGATATATCAAAGCTTGAATCTTTAGGTTGGCATTATTCAACAGAACTTAAAGACGGTATAAGGCTTGCATATAAAGACTTTCTAGAGAACTCAACAAGAAGTGAGCGCTAGAAGATGCGTAAGCGCATTTTAGCGTATTCAATCTATTATTATCCGGAAATTGCTTCTGTCGCTCAAATTTATACTGAGCTTTTTGAAGCCTTATCCGATGATTTTGATATTACTGTGATATGTGCAGTTCCTTGTTATACGGGAGAGGTTTCTCCTAAATATCGCGAGAAGCGCTTCTATGACGAAGAGCATGGTGGTGTAAGAATCATTCGAGTGCCGGTTCGTTCTTTCTCAAAGACAGATAAGAAAAGCCGTATTTTGAATATCTTGGATTTCTGGAGAGGTGCTAGAAAGGTTACTCGACAGCTTGGCGGAGACTTTGATCTTGTTTTTACGTATTCCCAGCCTCCTGTTTTGGGCGGAATGCTTGGGGTGTATGGTGCTAAAAAAGTGCAAGCACCTTTAATCTATGGTATTCAGGATTTTAACCCAGAACAGATAATGGCTGTTGGATATGTAGGTGGCACTCTTTTACATAAGATCATGATGATACTTGATAAACGATCTTGCAGAAAAAGTTCATGCGTTATCGTGCCGGGACGTGATTTAGCAGAGACATTAAAGCAACGTTTTGTTGGCAAAGATGTTCCTCACTGTGAGGTTATTAATAACTGGGCAGATGATAAGACAATAATTCCGCTTTCAAAAGATCATCCACAAGTTTTAGCTTTCGGGAAGCAATATGGTCTTGATGGCAAGTTTGTCATTATGTATTCGGGGAATATTGGTCTGTATTACGACTTAGAAAGTCTCGTGCGGGTTATGGGTGAGTTCAAGGAAGAGGAGGATGTGGTTTTTGTCTTCGTTGGCAATGGCGTGATGAAGGCGCTGCTTGAAGTATATGTGGAAAAGAATAGACTACGCAATGTTTTATTCATTCCCTATCAGTCTAAAGAAGAACTTGTATACAGTCTTAACGCCGCTGATGTGCATCTTGTCACTAATGCTAAGGGTATTAAAGGTGTTTCGTGTCCAAGTAAGGCGTATGGAGTTATGGCTACAGACGTTCCCATGCTAGCTGTTTTGGAAGAAGGATCTGAGGTATGGTGCTTGGTCGAGGAATCAGGTTGTGGTATCTGCGCTCATGCAGGTAATTATGATGAATTCAGATCGGCTCTTCATTGCGTGATTGACGAAAGACAGAAGTTTGTCGAGGCGCATCGGGGAGGACGTTCTTATCTTGACACCTATTTGACACGTGAATTGACCGTGGGAAAGTACAAAATGTTGTTCAATGATATCGTACAGTGAAGTATGTTCAGATAAACACTTTTTCTAATGGTTCTACCGGCACTGTTATGATGCAAAAACATGAGGAGTTGATACAGGCTGGGGAAGACTCGTATGTCGCATGGGCTCGTGGACGCGAACCGCAGGGATCTCAAGAGATGAAGATTGGCAGTATAGCAGACACGTATACACATGGTATTTATGTGCGATTGACGGGGAGAATGGGATTTGCGTCGAAGCGAGCGACGCGCGCATTTCTTGAAAGACTTACCATCATCGACCCTGATGTTGTGCATCTTCATAACATTCATGGTTACTATATCAACATAGAAATGTTATTTGCATGGCTTGCGTCGCATCATTGTCAGGTGAAATGGACACTTCATGATTGCTGGTCATTTACTGGTCATTGTGGTCACTTCACATATGCGAAGTGTTCGCAATGGATAGAACATTGCGGTTACTTAGAGAAGTGCCCGCAGCTCGATGTTTATCCCAAGACGCTGTGTAAAAGCTCATGTGCACAGAACTTTGCTGATAAAAAACGACTGTTTACAAGCATTCCCTCCAATCGCATGACGCTTATTGCGCCGTCAGTTTGGCTTCAGAACATTGTAAAACAAAGTTTTTTGGGGGAGTATCGGATAGAGATACATCGCAATACGGTTGATACAGGAGTGTTTAGGCCTATTTCGAGTGATTTCAGGAAACGTTACGGTATAGGAGATCGATTCATGGTGCTTGGCGTAGCATCACCTTGGACCGAGCGAAAAGGATTAGAGGATTTCATTTGTTTGTCTCGAGATCTTGATGATAGTTTTTCCATTGTCGTAGTGGGGCTAAATAAAAAACAGATAAGAAGTATTCCTCGGCGGATTATCGGTCTGAAGCGAACGGAATCAAAAGAGCGTCTTGCTGAGATATATGCTACTGCCGACTTGTTTTTTAATCCAACGAAAGAAGAGAATTACCCGACTGTAAACCTCGAAGCAGAAGCATGTGGTACGCCGGTTGTAACCTATGACGTAGGAGGATGCAAGGAGACGCTGACGAATCCATCCTCAAAGACGGCGACTGGCTATGATGGGGCGCTGGCTATCATCAAGGAGAGGGGTAGTTCCCATCATGTCGGAATTTAGTTCTGGTTTTTCTAGCTCCCCTCTTGTATCGGTTATTATTCCAGTTTACAACAATGAAAAAAGCATAGCTCGATGCATTGATTCTCTCCTTAAACAGACTTATTGCTCATTCGAACTCATTGTCATTGATAACAATTCAACCGATAAAACAATGAGTATATGCAAACAATATGGAGGTAGTGATTCTCGCATAAAGATAGAATCAGAAACAATGCAGGGTGTGTCCTTTGCGAGGAACCATGGATTGGAAAAGATGCGAGGAGATTATGTTACCTTTGTTGATGGTGACGATTGGTGTAACCCTTGTTACCTTGAAACACTTGTCTCGGATGCGATTACATACAATACGGACATTTCAGGTGTTGCGTTTGATAGAGGGGAGTTGCATGATGAGGACAAGGGAGAGGTTGCCATATTAGACAGCAGTCCCCTTCTTGACTTCACTACGCAATTGCACTTTAATGCAGCAGTTTGTTCCAAGCTTTACTCAAGGAGTGTTATAGAGGGTATACGTTTTCCTGTTCATCTTACTATTGCTGAAGACAAAGTATTCGGATTCCGTGCGTTCGAAAAGGCCTCTAGGGCGAGTTTCCGGAACTGGAAAGGCTATCATTACACTGTAAATCCCTATTCTGCAACGCATGAGGACATCTCCGACGATCACTTTCGCGCAGCCGATGCTTTGAAGGATGAATGTCTCCGATATATCCACGGTAAGGTCGGCATTTTGAGTGAGGATGATACATGTCGTCTTATTTGTCTGTATATAGATGAGTATATCAATTTGATAAGGTACTATGCGACTAGCAGTATCGATGCTCGAGGTTGCAACAAGGAACGCATCGAACCATATTATCGAGAGCTGATGAGTATTGATATGAGTCGGTATAAGGAGTTTTTGGGGACAAAAAGGGTTGGCAATATAAAGGTGATGCGTCTTGGACGGGACACATACAGTTTTCTTCTCCGTTTGCTGAATGTATTGAGAGGGAGATCCTAGGTTTGCTAGTTTATCTCCTTATCCCGATCGCCACGGTGGTGCTTTACGGCGTAGATTGGGTTCTTATGTACAGAATTAAACGCTACTACCTCTTTCTTATTGCTGTGTTTGTATTACTTGCGGGAATTTCGGGTTGTCGTTCACCTTATACAGGTACTGATACTATGCAGTATTACACGGCGTTTCTCTCTTTGAACGATATGGATTTATGGAATTCGCTGTTCGGAACTCGATATGAAATAGGATATGCAGTATTCAACAGATTGGTAGGTCTATTTACATCAAATCCGCAGATGTTTATTTTTACGGAATCTTGCATAACGACTGCGCTTGTACTCTTTTTTATCGCCAGAAACTCCTCGAATGTTCTTGCTTCCGTTCTTGTGTACGAATGTGCTTATCTCTACTTTCAGGCTTTTAACGCTTCTCGGTTTTGGCTAGGGCTAGCCATCGCGCTTTGCGGATTCGAATATGCCCGGAAAAGGTGTATCGTACCTGCTCTTGCTTTTGTGGTTGCTGGAACAAGTATTCATACCAGCATCGCCATGCTTATCATTGTATATGCTTTGTTCTTTATGAAACGACAGGTGAGTGATCTTTTCGTTTTTATAATGTTTTGTGTTGCTATGATACTTTCTCTGTTCGGTGAACAGCTTATGAAGATATACATGGTGCTTTTCGAAAGATATACTGCCTATGAGACATATGATCTCGAAGCAAGCTTCGCAGGCTTTTTCCCTTTGTTTCTTCTTTTGCTTGTAGCAACGGCGATTGTTCTTTCTCAGAAAGATAAGCTAGTAGATGGAGATTATCTGAGAAGGCTGTCAATACCACTTCTTTTTAGCGCTGCTCTTGGTTTTATGTCTATGGATGTTGAGATGGCGACGCGTATGCGACCTCTCTTTACGGTATTCCTTATACTCTTTATTCCCGAACTTGGAAAACTTAAGCACTTCGGTTCGTTTGTCGAAATAGTTTCTTTAGTGGCGCTCGTATTTTATGGATATACGCTTCTTTCGGTAAATGATGGGCAGATAGTTCCTTACGCTACGTGGATATAAAAGGGGTAGCTGTTCTGTGATTAGTGTTGTAATTGTTACCTATAATACCGAATCGATGCTTGTGGCGACGCTGGAGTCAGTTTTACGTCAAACTTCAGACAAGTTTGACGTAATATGCATTGATGGGGGATCGAAAGACGGTACTGTTGCTCTGCTCGAATCTGCGAACAATAAACTGACGGAGCGAGGAATACCATGTTTTCTCTCTTCTGAGCCTGATAAAGGTATCTATGATGCCATGAACAAAGGTATCTGTCAGGCGACGCAGCCGTGGATATATTTCCTTAATGCGGGTGATCGTTTTTGGTCGGATACGACTCTTGAAACTATATGTGTATATCTTTCTCTCTCGGAAGCGGATATTGTATATGGGGACATTGGACTCAAAAGTCTCGGGGTGGTAGAGGGCGAAGTGGGGATTCTTTCTGCGCATCCAGTTTCTTTAATTGAAGAACGTATGCCATTTTGTCATCAGGCTGCCTTCGTCAAAACGTCCGTTATGCGGGAGTATCGCTTTGACTGCACGCATCCCTTCGCCGCTGACTATGAATTATTCCTTCGTGCGTATCAGGATGGGAAGGTGTTCGCGCACGTTGACCTTCCTATTGCCATCTACGATGAAGGCGGCGTGTCGTCAACTCGGTTCGTCGAGGTGGCAAAGGACTATCGAAGAGTGCAGAGACTTCATAGCGTTGAGCGCTCTCAGGGAGTCATTGGTGGTGTCCGCTATGCTAAGGAATTGCTTATGGCTTCTTATCAGGAATTAAAGTCAGGTTTTAAGAGAAAAACATATTAGCAGTGTTCGATGTAAATTTGTTCATATGTTCAACGCCCTATCAAGTCTTTAATGCAATGTGCATACGGGAGATGTATTTTAAAAAAGTTCCGTGCGATATTGTTCTTATGGACTATTTCAAATCAGTTGATTTGATGCGTGACAACGTGGAATCGCTTGGTTTATTCAGGAAAGCTGTTTTGATTCCCGGGAAAAAAGACTACGACTCTTATTTCAGCGCCAAACGTATGACGCGATTGACTTTTAAGTTTTTATATCTGCATCATGCTTCGGAATATCTCGAAATGCATGGTATTAATGTTGTTGATTACAGTCGGGTATTTTGTTCTTATGATGATCCTATTGCCTATGCCCTTGCCAAGGCAGGTAAACCCAATCCTCCGACATTCGTTCATTTCGAAGATGGCTCTGCTAGCTACATCCGCTCCAGATTTACTCATCCCGGGCGTTTCGAGAGGTTGATGGGTGTTCCGGAGAGGTGCTTTACCGATGAGAGCTATCTTCGCGAGCCCAGATTGCGTGCAGCATCTGCGGCATCGCATGAAATATGCGATGCCGATACAATGGCTCGAGTTGGCTGCATGCTGCCCCGTATCTATGGGCTTTACAATACTCGTTCGCTGTCTTGCAGGACACAGGCGATGGTGATAGACGGTCTTGAGTCAGAAGAGTTCCTTCGCCTTGTGCTTAGCGGAGCGGTTCGTGCATTCAAGAACAGCGTTAGTGTGAAAAGGCATCCGAGGCGCTTTGATGGACTTTTGAGCACATTGGGCGTGCAAGAAGCACCAGATGTTTCTATGGAGCTGCTGTGTCTAGGCGGTGGGATAGCGGATGATAATATCTTGATATCAAGACTTTCAACTTCTGCGATGCTGCCCAAGCTACTGCTTGGGAAGGAGCCTAGGCTCGTTTTTCTCTACAAACTTGTTTCGTTTGAAGATCCGAACACTAGAGATCTGAGCGACATGGTGGAGCGTTTTACATCCCTTTACTCCAGTCCTGATCGCATTGCGTGTCCTTCCTCTTACGAGGAATATGAAGAGGTTCTTGAGAGGTTTGTGCGTGAAAGCCCCGCTGTATCACCTGTGTTAACGGATGAAGGTATATGCGCTTCGAGGCGCTAAAGAACTACTTTGCCAACATTGTACTTCTGGTGGTGCGCTCGGTATACGGTCTTATTCTTCCGCATATGATTATTCTCTCCTATGGCTCGGCTGTGAATGGAGCGGCTTCTGTGGCGACGCAGATAGTCGGTTGTATCCAGCTTGTTGAAATGGGTATCTACAGTGCGTCTATCGTTGCTTTGTATGAACCGCTTGCCCGAAAAGATCGTCATGGTACTGAGGCAACCATGGTGAGTATCCGGTCATTTTACGTCAAAATAGGATGGATATTCTCGCTTGCCACGATGCTTGTCGCTTTGGTGTTTCCTATGTGGTCTTCGGGGGAGGTGGGGTATCTCACCATGTTTGGCCTCATTGTGACCATTGCTTGCGCCAATGCCATCAGATACTTTGCTTCGGGAAAGTATCGAGCGCTTTTGCAGGCAGATAACAAACTTTACATCGTATTTTTGACGGAATCTCTAGGTTATGTAATTCAGATTGTGCTTTCCGTCATATGTATTCAGAACATGATGCCGATAGTCGCGGTCAAAGCGAGCATCGTTGTCTCAACGGCATGTGAGGCAATCATTCTGGTGCTATATGCACACAGGAGGTTCGGGCGATTCAACTATAAGGCGCATCCCCGAAAAGACGCTCTAATCCGCCAGCGTGACATCATGATCCATCAGGTGGCGACGCTTATAATTATGAATGTTGACATAATCGTCATATCAGTTGCTTTCGATTTGAGTCTTGCAAGCGTTTATGCCGTCTACAATATGATTGCTCTCCTGCTTGCGGGTTTGGTTGACGCTATGACAGCAAGCGTGACGGCTCATTTTGGTCAAAGAATAGCTCTAGGCGATGGCGCTGGTTTACAGCGGCTCTATGCGAGGTTCGAGTATATATACATTCCTGCTTGCGTTTGGTTATACGTCTGTATGGCGGTCCTGCTTCTTCCTTTCGTCCATCTGTATGTTGCAGGGGCTAATGATGCCGATTATTTCAACTTAGGACTTGCATATTTGTTTGCTATCAGTGGGCTTTTGCGTGCTTTTCAAAAGCCTGCGTTAACTGTCATCGCTGCTAAAGGTGATTATAGGCAAACCCGTGCGATTCTGGTAGTGCAAGCAGCGGTAAAAATTGTATTGTCGGCATTGTTGCTAACTTGGGGATTGTGCGGGCTTTTGGTTGCGACATCTATTGCGTGGGCAATAGGCATCATTACGTTTCGCGTATATGCGAGTACGGATATGGCTATTTCAGGATCGCGTAATACCTTTGCGCGCATGACTGTCTACGGGTTGGTGGGTTTTGGTGTTATGTTGTGCGTTCAAGAATTTCTTGTTCCTTTATTTCAGATGGATTCTTATACAAATTGGGCGCTATGTGCACTTGTTGTAGCTTCGTCTATTGCTTTCGTGCTGGCGATTGTGATGGGGGCTGAACGGTTGGTGCGTGCTCTAAGGAAACGGAGGGATATGAGCAATGGGTAGGCTTGCTATAACTAATTCCGCACGCTGGGCAGCATGCATGGAAGATATCATGAGCGATACGCCGTTTAGTATTTCAGCACGTGAAAAAAAAGGTTTTGCATATCTTCTTTCGCATCATAAGTTAAGAGTGCACAATTGTAACTTTATAAAGGGAGATGACGGCTTCGCTGCTGTGGTGGGGACGTTTATCTATAAGGGGAGCGTTGGGCATACTGCTTTAGAAATGCTTTTTAACGACAGTTTGAAAGTGGATGTCGAAACAATACGGCATAACAGCTACGGTAGCTATTGTGTTGCCATTTGCCACGGAGAAACGATAAAGGTATTCGTAGATCCTCTTGCAACATATTCAATGAACTACTTTCGTTCTAATGAGGAGTTTATCATAACGAACTCCTACTTTCAGATAGCGCGTATAGTGCAAGCCAAACTCGATCGGTTGGTTTTTGCGGAATATTGCTTTACGTGGAGCATTATAGACAATAAGACACCATTCAAAAAGGTGTTTAAACTTGAAGGAAATCAGTGCGTAGAAATAGATACGTCTACGGGTAAGGTTAAAATTAGTCAGCTTTTGGATGCTTCCGTTTCGCATGAAGTGGCTCCTCAGACATTTGAAGATGTTGTCTACGGTATCAGACGAGAGGCGGATGCGTTTGCCCAAGTTAGAAGGGATGCTTTTAAAGATAAAACCGTTTTCATTACTGGGGGACTTGATGCTCGCTTGATGCTTGCATCATATATAGGAAATGGTGATGTCGCTCATTTGGCACAATGGGGCGGCTCTGATGCGGTAAGTAACTACAACGAACCCGACGATAGGATATCGAGGCAAGTATCCGAAGTTGCAAAAACCGACTATCGCTTTTTCGATATCGCGCGAGATTTCGAAGAGATTTATTGTGTGGATAACAATGCTTTTGACTTCAATACCTATGGTGACTATGCCTATATCTATGGTGGAAATAAACGTTTCAAAGAAATATTCCTGCACAAGTTGGAGTCAGACTATGTCGATTTTGGATATTTCGGCGAAACAATAACGCAGTGGGATGATCTTGATGCCGCATATCACGAAGGTTTTTCTATTGAGGATTTCGTCGACGACATTTATATGGAGCGTTACCGACAGTGTGAGTTTGATGAATTTTTCACGATGTTGCGCAATCGCGTTATTGAGGAATTTATTGACTACGCGCAACGCTGTGGAATAGATGCTACAAATCTGACAAAGAGCGATTGTATGAGACTTTACCATCGTTATCGCCAGCGTGCCGATACCATAGTGTGTAATTTTGTCAATCAATTCTGCTATTACACACCTTTGCTGGCACAACCTCAAATTGTAAAGATAATCGATGGTGTGAATTACGATGTTTTCTCTGATGCTCGTATCAATCTCAACTTAGTGGAACAATGGATGCCAAATTTGTTGCAGGTGGAATATTACTCTCACGGTTTGTTCTGTGTGTTTGATAGCGAGAATCTTCTCTTGGAACGAAGACATCCTGATCTGGGAAATCAGAGGCTGCGCTGTATTGTAAAGACTATCATGCGTCGTATTCTGGGAGAGGAGAGAACTCGCGCCATTCTTGACGTGCGTCTATGCAAGAAATTCGGTGATGCGTACCTAGACACTGAGAAAAAGAACAGGCATATCGTTCAATTTTGCAGGGAAGCTATCGAGGATCATTGGTCATATCTGCCGGTGACATGGAAACGCGGCGAAAAAGGTACGCCGTCTTTACTGGCATATCCGGCAATCCAGTGCCTCATGGTTGATTATGCAAGCGGCATTGAGGAAAACGATTTTCAAGAAAGGAAATACGATGATTGAGGGGAGAAGAATCCTTGCTTTAATCCCTGCTAGGGGTGGTAGTAAAGGCATTCCGAGAAAAAACATCAAGCCTTTGAATGGTGTTCCTTTGATTGCCTACACAATAAAAGCAGCTTTGCAAAGCAAGTATGTGGATGGGGTTTGTGTATCCACGGATGATGATGAGATAGCGGAAGTTGCGAGGCGTTATGGTGCCAACGTTCCTTTTATGCGCCCAGCTGAACTTGCGCTTGACACTTCAAAGACTATCGAGTGTGTAATTCATGCCAGAGATACATTGAATGAGACTGGGGACATATTTGACATAATTGTTATTTTACAGCCAACTTGCCCTTTGCGTACATTTATGGATATCGACAATAGTATCGAGCATTTTGTACTTCACAATTACGAAGGTTTGGTGTCGGTTTCTGAAGTGCAGGAAAATCCTGTGCTTATGAGGACGATAGGCAAAGATTTCAGAGTAAAACACTTGCTTGACTGTTCAAGTACGATACGGCGGCAGAATATGCCGAAGTACTATCGAGTTGATGGCTCGATTGCTATTAACCTTGCAAATGAATTGACTCTTGAAACGAGCATTAATGACAATCCGATTGCTTTTGTGTCATCAAAAGATGCAGGGATTGATATTGACACGATTGAAGATTTTAGGAAAGCGGAGAGTCTAGTGATTGAGGCTGCTGCTGAGGCAGCCAGAGTAAGGTTTGCGGAATACCGAGAAGATTGATTATTCCACTAAATAAAGAAAATCTAACCTTAAGTCTACGCTCGGGACAAAATTAGGGCACACTAAATTAAGCCCTCTTCAGAGTAGCTTTAAAAAGTCGCTTTTAGTCAGTCGGAATAACTTATATACTATTCTATAGTATATTTTCTTCCGAAAGGATGCTGTATGACGGTGACAATGGAGCCTATTTTCCCAATCTCTGCTCTTCAAAAGAAACAAGGAGAGATAAAAAAAGCCGCTCAGTCAAATATTGTACGTATAACCGAAAACGGTGTTGGGGCTTACGTGTTTTGTACTGAGGATATGTTTCAAGAGAAGCTTAAAGAGGCTGCAGAAAGTGCGGTATATGAGGCTTGTATGGCATCTGCTATTGAACGGGGACGCGCAGATATTGCTGCTGGGCGATATGTAAAAGGTATCGAGGCGGCATATGAAGAAGTCAAGAGGCGTACAGATGCCTGAAATTCTTTTTACTGAAGGTTTCTTAAATGACATTGCACAAGTACTTCTTGCCAGCAAGCGCAAAGAGATAATGGATGCTATTTCTTTATTGTCCGATATGCCCGAGATCGGTTCTAGTATAGTGCCTCAGTCAATTCGCAGGAAATATGGCAAAACTGTACGCAAGTTGGTCGTTGCGCCTTTTGATGTCGTCTATGAATATCATGCAGAACGCAATGAAGTCCATATTCTTGCGCTTATTCACCAAAGGATGGCGCAATAGAAATGGCATAGTTGCTTAGTGTGCACTTTGCATTAAAATTAGTGTAATGTTTGAATACGACTAGGAGTTTCAATGGATATCTTTGAGTTCTTGGCTCAGCCTTGGGTAGTCGGAATTATTATTGCAATAATAGTTATTCTTGTCGTTGTTTTTGTAGGCAAGGGCTTCTTCGACGAAATGAAGAAGAAATAACTTAAAACCGGCGCAAAGGCAAAAGGCACAAGGAAGGTATGACCTACAGTTTCGGACCCAAACTGAACGGGCAGGCGGGTACGCAAGTCTCGCATGGTTCAGTTCAACCGAATATGTATCAGCATGGTAATTTGCAGGGCAACCGCGTGCAAATGCAGCCTCCGATGCAGCCCAATTCTCAGAAGCCAAGCAAAAAGCAAAAGCGAAAAGGCGGGGCTTGGCGCGTAGTATTTATATTGGCTATAGTGGTTCTGGCGTGTGCGCTAGGCGGCTTGGGCTGGTTACTTTTCACGTATTGGAACGGGCAAAACGAATACACCAAACTCAGCGACGAGAATTTCACCATAAACGACAGCAGCGGAGTTACAACTCTTGGAAGCTTCGATGTAGACTGGGATGCGTTGCGCGCAATTAACCCCGATGTGGTGGGATGGGTTTATGTGCCCGGCACAAATATTAGCTACCCAATTTGCTGGCGCAAAAACGACGACAAATATTATTTGAAGCACAACTTTGGTCAAAATTCTGTTGGCGATTTTGGTGCTGAATACGGTTGCATAATGCTAGCTGGCGTAAATTCGCCCGATTGGACCGACCAAGTAAACGTAATATACGGACACCATATGGCTAACGGCACAATGTTTGCCACTTTGGGCGATTTTGCTTGGAGCGATGAACTGTTCAACCAGCTACGCACATTTTACGTATTAACACCGGAAGGGAACTTCCGAACTACATCGTTTGCCGTCGATAAAGTGCCGGGGTCGTCAACCGATATTGTCATTCCCGACTTTGATTCCATGCAAGACTTTCACGATTATGTGCAAAAGCGCATAGACACCTCTACTGTAAACCCCGATCCGCCAGCGCCGCCGGTAGACGACATTAAGCAAGTATTTGCATTTTCTACATGCAGCTATCCAGATGTAAACTATCGCATAGTAACGTTTTGTTCAGTGGACGAATTTTTGCCAGCCGGAAGTACGGTTTCGCAAGGAAATTCGCTAGTTGATCAAGGCGATATTGAAAGCGTAGAAGGTGCGATAGCTGAAAGGCTTTTATGAGCGACTGGATAGAGTGTGGGGAACACCCCGATCATCCTCAGGAAGAATGCGGAATTTTTGGAGTATATGCGCCCGGAAGCGATGTGGCGCGAATGACGGGTTTTGGTTTGCAGGCGCTGCAGCATCGCGGACAGGAAAGCGCGGGCATTGCTGTGGGTGACGGTTACACCGTCACCGTAGAGAAAGATCTTGGGCTTGTAACTCAGGTATTCAATGAAGCTGCGCTTGCCAGCCTTACGGGCGATGTTGCGATAGGCCATGTGCGTTATTCCACCAGCGGTAGCAAAGCGGTATGGGAAGCTGCGCAGCCGCATATGTCAGCTATAGATGAAGTACTGTTTGCGTTGGCGCACAACGGCACACTTACTAATACAAATAGCATGCGTGCGCAGCTAATAGATCAGGGCGTACAACTGCGATCTTCTACCGATTCTGAGGTAGCCGCAAAGGCAATAGGTTTGGTTACGCGAAAGACGCATCATCTGCGCGACGGTATTACAAGCGCTATGAATTTGATGGCGGGCGCATACGCAATGGTCATATGTACGGCTGATGCTCTTTATGCTTTTCGCGATCCGCACGGCATAAGACCGCTATGCATGGGAAAGTTGGCTAATAACCGCGGATGGGTGGTTTCGTCTGAAACTTGCGGTTTGGATATAGTTGGCGCTCAGTATGTGCGCGATATAAATCCCGGTGAAATAGTCAGGATTGGGCAAGACGGAGTGGCATCTGTACAGGCAGTTCCTTCAAAAAAGCCAGCAGCTTGCATCTTTGAATACGTTTATTTTGCGCGACCCGATAGCGTAATAGATGGGCAAAGTGTTTATAAGGCGCGTCGCAATACGGGGCGCATTTTGGCGCGCGAAGCTCCGGCTGATGCCGATTTGGTGCTAGGGGTGCCAGACAGCGGGGTACCTGCGGCGCTTGGTTTTTCAGCTGAGAGCGGCATAGAATACACCGACGGCATAGTGAAAAATCGTTATGTTGGGCGCACTTTCATACAGCCTACTCAGGAAATGCGACAGTTGGGCATTCGGTTGAAGTTGAATCCGCTTTCAAATGTAATAGCTGGCAAGCGGCTGGTGGTTATTGACGATAGCATAGTGCGCGGCAATACAAGCAAGAAGCTGGTGCAAATGCTCCGAGATGCTGGTGCAACAGAGGTGCATTTGCGTATAACTAGTCCAGAAGTTATGTGGCCATGCTTCTATGGTATAGACACCGATACGCGCGATCAGCTTATAGCGGCAAATATGTCGCTTGAGCAAATGAATGAATGGATTGGGTCTGACTCTTTGGCGTTTTTGTCGCTGGATGGATTGCGCGAGGCTGTAAGCGATGCGCATACTCAGGGGTTCTGCGATGCGTGCTTCACGGGCGATTATCCGGTTGCTATTCCTGAAGATGTGGCACAACTTAGCTTTTTCACTAAACATGATTTCGATAAGGTTTTTTCAAAAGAAGGCGAATAATGATGTATACTTCGAGCGTTGCAAGGCTTTGACTGTTCAGCCTATGAGCACGCATGCTGATGAAAAGGGGGCTTCGGCAATATGCGCGCGAAAGGCTAGGATGCGTCGCGAAGAGCGAAGGCGCGGGACATCTTCGTCTGCAGCGGCTGCACCTCATCAGGGGATGATGCAGCAAAATCGCCCGACCATTCTTATAGAACGGTCGGGCGATTCTCTTTCAGCGGCTATTATTTCATGCCGCTGTATTAGCTAACAAATAATTCAGGCATATAGGCAGAAAAGTGTGTAAGGCTCAGTCCATCACAAAGGGGCAAGGAGTGCTGTTGTGGAACTATGACCAAACTAGACCGTGTGTTGCCTTCGTCACTTTTTAGGCGAAAAATGGTCAAAACTTCCGACTTTCCACAGTCTATAATGCCAAATTACGCCAATTACGAATCAAAATGGAATTGAAGAACCCTGTTTGCCCAGTGTTCTTCACAATTCAAGTTATCTATGTGGCGATATGACCATGGAAAGTTGGAAGTTTTGACCATTTTTCTAGTAAACACTGCTCACCCCTGTTCATAACTGACTTTTTCTTAGAAAAAGCTTGCCTGAACAGGGATGTCAAGTGAGAATCCTACACACTTTTGCCTATATGCCATAATTTATTGGTTGCTTTGTGTGGTTGTATTGGTCTGATCTGCTACTTGTTCGGGTTGTGTTGTTGGCTGTTCGGGGACAGTAGGCTGCATTGGTTGCACCGGCTGTACTGGCTGCACCGGCTGCACCGGCTGTGCGGGTACCTGTATTGGTTGTGCAGGAATACCTGTTGGCGCTGATTGGTTATAAGCGCCGGCTTTCACTAACTGGCGGTCTTTACTAGCGAACACAGCTACGATAATTAACAGTACGCATGTAACTATGCTGCCTCCAAGGAAACTTAGGATGGCACCTGCAATTGCCCAGCCGAAGACATTCCCTAATTTCTGCTGATTGTTATGGAAGCGTAGTCCTGTTATGCCAGCGACCAATACTAAAATGCAGCATATAAGCGTCCACACAAACATGGCTTCGCCAACTGCCATTAAAATTTGTGCAACTATTGCACCATCGGAATGAGAATAATATCCGTTGTCGTATTCAATGCCTGTTGCGGCATATTCTAGCGCCGGACCCATAGCCATCATTGCAATCGCCCCGATTAGACTGCCAATAATTCCTAATGCGGCAAGAACGACAACAGCAATGCTAAGACCCTTAATGGCTTTAGCGTGATTCGTTTGCATCGGTATTTCCTTCCTTACTTAAACGTATTGCCGATATTGAATTCTATTTCAATACTGCCCCAGAATACCATCTTTCGCCAAATAGTTTCCTTGCGGTAATTTATCGCCTGAAAATACCTTGCCTGATATTAGCGAAACGCACTAAAGGTTTTGCTAGTTAGAAGTTAGAATAGAGGCAAGTGAAAACTTCGGAAGGTGGTGTGGATGGGCGAACAAATTACTTACGCACAGGCTGGTGTTAGCACGGCAGAAGGTGCGCGTGCGGTTGATGCTATAAAGGGGCTGGTCGGTGCCACATATAGACATGAAGTGGTGGGCGATATAGGTGGTTTTGGCGGTCTTTTCAGCATAGCTGCAGCAAAGGAAATGGAAGAGCCGCTGCTTGTAAGCGGAACCGATGGCGTGGGTACCAAGCTTAAAGTAGCTCAAATGCTTGGTAAGCACACAAGCGTCGGAATTGATTTAGTTGCGATGTGTGCAAACGATATTCTTGCTACTGGTGCCGAGCCTTTGTTCTTTTTGGACTATGTTGCCGTGGGAAAGCTTTCTGCCGAGCAGATGCACGACATAGTGGCTGGCATAGCCGATGGATGCAAGCAGGCAGGCGCATCGCTTATCGGGGGAGAGATGGCTGAACACCCCGGCGTTATGGACCCTGACGATTACGACCTAAGCGGCTTTTGCGTCGGTCTAGTTGATAAGCCGCGCATGTTGGGGCCTCAAAATGTGCATGTTGGCGACGTTTTGCTTGGGCTTGAATCTAGTGGATTGCATTCGAATGGTTATTCGCTGGCGCGCAAGGTTTTGGTAGAGGGCAAAAGCGCCGATGAACTGAAAGCGCCCGTGGAAAAGCTTGGCGGCAAAAGTGTGCTTGAGGCTCTTCTGATTCCAACGCGCATATATGTAAAGCCGGTGCTTGATGTGCTGCGCAGTTTGCCGGGCGCGGTGCATTCTCTGGCGCATATAACCGGTGGTGGCATAACGGAAAATTTGAATCGCGCACTTCCTTCTAATATGAATGCGCAAGTGCAGCTAGGCTCGTGGGTTGTGCCTCCAATTGTTGAATATACTTGCGAGGCGGCAAATCTTAGCGAAACCGAGCGCTTAAAGACATTCAATATGGGAATAGGTGCTGTGTTGGTGGTGGATGCCAGCACCGAATACGATGTGAAGGCGGCACTAGACGCTGCGGGCGAAAAAGTGCACAACATAGGGCGCGTGGTGTCCGGTTCTGGCGAGGTGGAATATGTGCGCGCTTAAATGCGGCGTATTGCTTTCGGGAAGCGGAACGAATCTGCAGGCAATATTAGACCAGATAGAGTGTGGGCTTCCTGTAGAAATAGTGCACGTGATATCTTCGCGCCCAGATGCATTCGGCATACAGCGTGCGCAAAAAGCGGGCATACCCACAACGGTGTTTGACCGCAGCGTGTATACAGACGCACGTGCAGCCGATTCGCGCATAGTAAATATCATGCGCGAAGCCGGTGCTGAGTACTTGGTGATGGCTGGATACATGCGAATGATAACCTCGGTGGTGTTAGATGCTTTTCCGAATAAGGTATTGAATTTGCACCCAGCTTTGTTGCCATCGTTTAAGGGTGCGCATGCCATACGCGATGCGTGGGATGCGGGCGTAAAAGTAACCGGCGTTACCGTACATTTTGCCAACGAAGAATACGACAAAGGTCCCATAGTTGCCCAGCGTGCGGTGCCTTTAATTGAGGGCGATACCATAGATTCCCTAGAGGCTCGCATACATAATGTAGAACACGAGTTATATCCGCAAGTGCTGCGCGCCATAGCTGAGGGGCGCATGGAAATAGATTCGGAAGGCAAGGTGCATATATATGAAGCGTGAAACTATTCAAGGAATAATTGAAGACTTGCGTGCGGGGCGCACACCGCAGCTTTCTGTGGCAGATTTTCCGGCGTTTTCAAAAGAGGCTACAGAAGGTGACAGCCATATTGGTCCCGATGTGCTAACGCGCATAGCGGCAGCGCTTACTCAGGCTGATATTCCTACGTTTGAACGCGCGTTGCGGGCAATTGACGAGGGCGACTTGGCGTGGCTAGGCTTTAAGGTGGTATACGATTGTGCAAAAGCCGTCCAAAACGTAGATAACGAAGTTACAAAGAAATATGGCGATGTGGGTTCAGCTGACGGGCAAGACTTAGTCTTTTTCTGCAACGATGCAAAAGAGATTGTAGCTAGTCGCGAAGTAAGTGCGCGCGACGTGTTCCAGATGAAAGATGTTACGCGCGGGCCTTCCATGCACAACGATCAGTTTGATGGTCTTACATGGGCTAGCCAGCCGCTGTTTGGCAAAGTGCGCGTTTGGCTTTTGGGTGCAAGCGATGCGGCGGTGGAATTGGCGCGCTTGGCTGACCATGTAGGTTTTCATGTAATTGCGGTTGATTACGACCCTGCGTTCTTGAATGAAGAGCGTTTCCCGTGCGCCGAACGCATTATGTTACACGGTGGGAATTTTGATGAATTGGCAAACATGCCGGCTAAACCGGAAGACTATGTATGCGTGCTAACTCGCGGGCATATGTTTGATCCGGAAAGTTGTGTTTGGGCGCTGCAGAACAACGTGCACTATGTTGGCATGATGGGGTGCGCGGGCAAAAACTCTACGGTTCACGATTTGGTTTTGGGCGCTGGCGTGTCCGAGGCAGATTGGCAGCGCGTTAAGCGACCCATTGGGCTAAATTTTGGTGCGAAAACACCTGCAGAACTTGCTATTGCCATTGTTGCCGAGTTAATAGATGTACGCTACAAGCAGCGTTATAGCGAAGAGGCACGCAAGAAGCACGAAGACAGTTTAGGGAGGTAGGGGAAAATGGCGGATCCCAAGGTAAAACGGGTGTTAATGTCTGTTACAGACAAAGCCGGCATAGTGGAATTTGCGCGGGCTTTGTCGGAAGAATTCGGTGCGCAGATAATATCTACTGGCGGTACTGCGAAAGTTATAGCCGAAGCTGGCATAAAGGTGACACCCATAGATGAAATTACTCAATTTCCCGAAATGATGGATGGGCGCGTAAAAACGCTGCATCCTAATGTCCATGGTGGACTTTTGGCTAAGCGCAACAACGATGCGCACATGGCTCAGGCTGCAGAACATGGCATAGAGATGATAGATATGGTGGTAGTAAATCTGTATGCCTTTGAAAAGACTGTAGCTAGCGGTGCCGATTTCGACACTTGTATAGAAAACATTGATATAGGCGGTCCTAGCATGCTGCGCAGCGCGGCTAAGAATTTTGAAAGCGTGGCAGTTGTAACTAATCCGTCTAGCTACGATGCTATTTTGGATGAAATGCGCAACAATAATGGTGCTACATTGCGCGATACCCGCGCGAAGTTGGCACTGGAAGTTTTCCGCACTACGAATGCGTATGATGGGGCAATTGCCAATTGGATGGGCGCGCAGCTGGAAGCTGACGCTGCGGACGCTTCACCGGAATTTCCCGAACAGATGCGGCTGGGGCTTACAAAGCGTCAGGCATTGCGTTATGGCGAGAACCCGCATCAGGCGGCGGCATTCTATTTGCGCGATGAATTTGCGGGTGCCGAGCATTCGCTTGCGCGCGCGACGCAGCTGCAAGGCAAAGAGCTTTCGTATAATAACTACCTCGATTTGGATGCGGCTTGGGCTGCCGTGCGCGAATATG
The DNA here is from genome assembly GCF_011039055.1 of Adlercreutzia sp. ZJ154. Lineage (NCBI taxonomy): Bacteria > Bacillati > Actinomycetota > Coriobacteriia > Eggerthellales > Eggerthellaceae > Adlercreutzia > Adlercreutzia sp. ZJ154. The sequence continues at coordinate 27,035 of NZ_JAAKEF010000007.1, read as the reverse complement.
ACAAGCCTGCATGCGTTATAGTCAAGCACTTAACGCCTTGCGGTGTTTGCGAAGATGTAGACGTGACGCATGCTTACAAGCGGGCGCATGAGTGCGACCCGGTAAGCGCATACGGTGGCGTTATGGCGTTTAATCGCGCTGTTACAGGCGAAGTTGTTGCTGCGATATTTGATAACAAGCAATTTGTGGAAGCTATAGTTGCTCCTGAATTTTCGGGGGATGCTTGCGAAATGTATACAAGCAAGCCCAACTGCCGTCTTTTGGCTACGGGGGGCGTGAACCCTGCGGGTCAGGGTGTGGAGTTCCGCTCTGTTGAGGGAGGTCTTTTGGCACAACAGACAGATGGCGTGGCAGAAGATAAGGCTAGCTTTACATGTCCTACCAAAGTGCAGCCTACGCCTGAGATGATGGACGAGCTAATGTTTGCTTGGCGCGCTGTTAAATCGGTTAAGAGTAACGCCATTTTAGTAGCGAAAAACCACGCAAGTGTTGGCGCTGGTGGCGGGCAGCCTAACCGTGTGAATTCTGCTCGCATTGCTGTAGAGCAGGCGGGCGAAAAAGCGCGCGGTGCTGTGGCTGCAAGCGATGCATTCTTCCCATTCCGCGACGGATTTGACGTGCTGGCACAGGCGGGTGTTGTTGCTGTTATTCAGCCCGGCGGCTCTATTCGTGACGAAGAAGTTATTGCGGCGGCAGACGAGCAAGGTATCTGCATGGTGTTCACAGGGCACAGGCATTTCCGCCACTAAAATTGCACGCCGTGCGCAGAATATTTTAGCCGTGCGTGTTCAGGTGTGGTAACATATCTGATGCTTTTACGGGTTGTGGCTCAGCTTGGTAGAGCGCTGCGTTCGGGACGCAGAGGCCGCAGGTTCAAATCCTGTCAACCCGACCAGAAAATCAGGGTCGCCTTCGGGCGACCCTTTTAACATCTGTTTGATGTTTGCTTTGTTTAGGAATCTCGCTTTTGGCAATGCGAGCTAAACTTAACTTTATAGGGAAAAGGAGTGCGAATGCAGGCAGAATCTGGGAAGGGCGTTTATCCCACATTCGCTATAGTTGTACTGGCTTGCGCGTTGGGGTCGCTAACGCAGACTGTTATGAATTCTATGTTGGGCGGCATTCAAGCCGATTTCGGCACCGACGATTATGTGGGACAGTGGCTAACAACTATATTTATGCTGGTAATTGGCATTACCGTGCCACTGGTAACGCATCTTTCGCGCCGATTAAGCATTCGCCAACTTATGCTGCTTTCCATCGGTTTATTCGCTGCGGGCGCAGTAATTGATTGGCTGGCACCAAATTTTGCATTGTTGTTTTTGGGGCGCATTCCGCAAGCTGTAGCTACTGGCATTACGCTTCCCCTTGTAATGACCATTGCCATGACGCGCTTCCCAAAACAACGCACGGGCACAGCTATGGGAATTGCCGGCATAGCAATGGGTTTTGCGCCAAATATTGGTCCGCTAATTGGCGGCGCTTTGGTAGACACTCTGGGTTGGCGTAGTTTCTTTATTATATTGCTGGTTATATTGGTGGTGCTGTTTATAGCCGCTCTTATATTTATTGCATGCGAAGATATACCCGCACACGATGCACATTTGGACATTATCTCATTTGTGGAATCTACCCTCGGCTTCGGCGGGCTGCTTTTGGCTTTCACCAATGCCGCCAGCATGCCTTTACTAGACCCAAATGTTTTGGTGGCAGGTCTGCTGGGTATCGTATTCCTTGTAGCTTTTATTGTTAGGCAGAATCGCATAGAACATCCGCTTATCAACATGCGAATTTTCCGCTCTGCCAGCTATCGCGCAAGTTTTTTCGCGCAAAACTGCCTGTTTGCATCGTTTATGGGCATAACGCTTATAGTGCCGTTGTTTGTAATGAATGTTGGCGGCGGAACGGCGCTTGATGCCGGCATTGTTTTTATTCCTGCCACCATTTTGGCTGTAGTGTTTAACCCGTTGGCAGGCATATTGTCTGACCGCATAGGTGCTAGGCAAGTGGTCATAGGCGGCGCGGTGCTCTTGTGTATTGGTGCTATTAGTATGGCGTTTGTGAACGATACGACCCCGCTGTGGCTGCTTACATGTATGCAGACCGTTCGCGGCATAGGGGTTAGCTTGCTTATAGGACCGCTGAATTCGTGGGGCATGCGCCAATTAGAGCCGCAGAACATGGTTGACGGTAGTGCGTTTTTCACCACTGTGCGTCAAGCGTGCGCATCGCTTGGAACTGCGCTAATGATGCTAGTAATATCGTCTGTTGGCGCAACAGCGCTAGCTTACGATTTTGCGTTTGCGTTTTCCGCTGCGCTATCTTTGTGCGTACTGGTTTGCGCTGTGTGGAAGGTGCGCTAGCTATTCGCACAAGCAATTGCGTCCTACCTTGCGTAGGCGTTGCCCCAACCTTGTGCCCTACCTTGCACCCGACCTTACACAAGCATCGCGTCCTACTTTGAACCCGGTATCGCGAAAACCGATAGCTGTCTATCCGATTCGGGTATTTTGAGAACACCTTGGCATGTCTTAGAATCTTTCACCATGCAAAGAATATTAATAAAGGACACACTTTGATTGAACTAAAAGATCTGAATAAAACTTACAAGACTGCTGCGGGCGAAGTTAATGCCGTGCGCAACATAAACTTGCGTATAGAAGACGGAAGCATCTTTGGAATAATTGGCTTTTCGGGTGCTGGCAAATCTACACTTGTACGCTGCATTAATTTGCTAGAGCGTCCAACAAGCGGTCAAGTTATTATAGATGGAACCGACCTATGTACGCTTGGACGCAAAGAGCTTCGCGAGGCGCGCCGCAAGATTGGCATGATTTTTCAGCAATTCAATCTGCTTTCGCAGCGCACGGTTGAGGCAAACATTCGCTATCCGCTAGAAATTGCGGGTGTCGCGAAAGATAAAGCCGCTAAGCGTGCTGCTGAATTGCTTGAAATGGTAGATTTAGCCGACAAAGCTAAGGCGTATCCGGTGCAGCTTTCCGGCGGGCAAAAGCAACGCGTTGCTATAGCGCGTGCTTTAGCATCGAATCCGCGCATAATACTTTGCGACGAGGCAACCAGCGCTCTTGACCCAATAACCACGCGCTCCATTTTAGAGTTGTTGAAGAAGCTAAACGAACAACTAGGCGTAACCATTGTGGTTATAACTCACGAAATGAAAGTGGTTGAGCAGATTTGCGACCGCGTGTCTGTTATGAGCGACGGATGCATAGTAGAGCAGGGCGCGGTACACGATGTATTCCTTCGCCCTAAATCGGATACGGCAAAGCGCCTAATAGAGCCTTCGCAAAATGCACTTACTATAGACAACACACCCAATTCGCTTCGCCTAGCGTTTACCGGCGAAGAATCGGGCGCGCCGGTTATATCGGATATGACCGTGAAGTGCAATGTCATGGTAAATATTTTGTCTGCCAACACCGAAAATATTGGCGGCAAAGCATTCGGGCAAATGCTTATCCAGCTGCCCGAAGATGCAGATGCACGTGCTCGCATTCGCGACTACCTAGATTCTAGGGGCATTCTGTATGAAGAAAGCGACGATTCACAGGAAAACACTAAGACCGAAGGGGTGGTGCTCTAATGTCACCCGAACTAGTAGCGCTTATCGCTAATGGCGTGTGGGAAACACTTTATATGACAATTGTGTCTACCGTTATTAGCTACATAATTGGAATACCGCTTGGGGTTATTCTCTACATTACGGGCGAAGGCGGAATTCGGCGAAACCGTGCAGTGAATTTAGTGGTAGGCATTATTGTGAACGTGTTGCGCTCTATTCCATTCCTTATTTTGCTTGTGGCTATATTGCCGTTCACGCGTTTTGTTGTGGGTACAACAATTGGCTCTACCGCCACAATTGTTCCTTTGGTTGTGGCTGCTGCGCCATATGTAGCGCGCATGGTGGAATCTTCGCTGAAAGAAATTGATGGTGGGGTGATAGAGGCAGCACGGGCTATGGGCTCGTCTGCATGGCAGATGATTTGGAAAGTGTTTCTGCCAGAAGCAAAGCCTTCGCTTTTGGTAGGAGCCACTATTTCACTTGCAACTATTTTGGGCTATTCGGCAATGGCGGGTTTCGTTGGAGGCGGCGGTCTTGGCGCAATAGCTATTAATTATGGGTATTACCGGTATCAATCTGATGTCATGCTAATTACTGTGGCGTTGCTGGTTGTTATCGTTCAGATATTCCAAGAAGGTGGATTGAAGCTGGTAAACAAAGTAGACAAAAGGCTACGTTAAAAATCAGAAGGAGAGAAAATGAAATTATCTATCGCAAAGAAACTGGGGGTAGTGGCTGTAGCTGGTGCACTTGCTGCGTTCGGTCTTGCAGGATGTTCGTCATCGAATGGCTCTAGTAGCGCATCTAGCAGTAGTGGTGCTACTACTGCAGATACCACTATTACTGTGGGTGCTAGTGCCACGCCGCACGCGCAAATATTAAATGCTGTGGCTGATCAGTTGGCGGAAGAGGGTTATACGCTAAGTGTGGTCGAATATAACGACTACGTTTTGCCCAATACTGCGCTTGAAAGTGGCGAGCTGGACGCAAACTATTTCCAGCATATTACCTACATGAACGACTTTAATGCTGAAAATGGTACGCATTTGGTAAATGCTGCGGGCATTCACTTTGAGCCATTTGGTCTTTATGCTGGTAAAACCGCTAGCATAGATGCTCTGGCTGATGGTGCTACCATTGCCGTTCCGAACGATACTACAAATGAAGCGCGTGCTTTGATGCTGCTTGAGCAAGAGGGTCTTATTAAGTTGAAGGACAACGCTGGTCTTGCTGCTACTGTGGTTGACATTGCCGAGAATCCTAAGAATCTGAAGATTCAAGAGGTTGAAGCCGCACAGCTTCCTCGCGTTCTGGGCGACGTTGATATGGCTGCCATTAACGGCAATTATGCGCTTGAGGCTGGTCTAAATGTAAGCGAAGCCGTTGCTACCGAATCTGATGCAGGCGAGGCTGCAAAGGCTTACGTTAATGTTGTAGCTGTTAAGGAAGGCACCGAAAATTCCGAAAAGATACAAGCACTTGTAAAGGCGCTGCAGAGCGATACCGTGAAGCAATATATTGAAAACACCTACAATGGTGCTGTTGTTGCTCTGTTCTAAATTGCGCTGGTAGCTGGGAACTATTAGAAGACCCGCCTGCTTGGCGGGTCTTTTTTGCGTTTTGAACCTAACGATGCGGGTGCGGTTGAATTTTGCGGCACCTTTGAACTTAACGATGCGGGTATGGTTGAATTTTGCGGCACAGTTAAACTTGATGTTGCAGCGTGGTGCCGCAGCGCCACACTTTAATTCTTCAGCGAATTTAGCGGAGCCGGCATACGACCGCCACGGTGGGCAAATATAGTGCCGGCATGCTGGTTTACTGGCATAACCGGTGCATAGCCCAAAAGACCGCCGAAGTCTAGCCTGTCGCCAACTTTCTTGCCTATTGCGGGTATGATGCGTACCGCTGTCGTTTTGTTGTTAATCATGCCTATGGCTGCCTCGTCGGCAATTATTCCGAAAATCGTTTCGCGGCTAGTGTCGCCGGGTATGGCTATCATATCTAGCCCAACCGAGCATACGCATGTCATAGCTTCTAATTTTTCTAGGCTAAGCGCTCCGCATTCGGCGGCGCGTATCATGCCTGCATCTTCCGACACCGGTATAAAAGCGCCGGACAAGCCGCCCACAGAAGAAGACGCCATAACGCCACCTTTTTTAACAGCATCATTAAGCATGGCAAGTGCCGCTGTGGTGCCGGGGCCCCCGCACGTGCCCACACCTATTGCTTCAAGTATTTCTGCTACCGAATCGCCTTCGGCAGGTGTTGGGGCAAGCGATAAATCTAGTATGCCTTTGGAATATCCCAACCTGCGGGCAGCTTCACGTGCCATCAATTCGCCCGCGCGAGTTATTTTGAAAGCAGTAGCTTTTATAGCTTCGGCTATGTCGGTTATGCCGGCATTTTTTGGCATGTCAGACAATACGGCGCGCACAACGCCCGGGCCGCTTACACCTACGTTTATAACTTCGTCGGCTTCGCCAGACCCGTGGAATGCGCCTGCCATAAATGGATTGTCTTCAACTGCATTGCAGAACACCACCAGTTTGCCTGCACCTATACATTCATTTTGGGCGGTGGCTTTCGCGGTGTCTATAATTACGCCTGCCATGTGCCATATGGCATCCATATTCAGACCCGCGCGCGTGCTTCCTATGTTTACCGACGCGCATACGCGCTGCGTGTCGGCTAGTGCGGAAGGTATAGAGTCCATCAACTTTTCGTCGCCGCGGGAAGCGCCTTTTTGAACTAATGCGCTAAATCCGCCAACAAAGTCTACGCCAACTTCCGATGCTGCGCGGTCCATTGCGCGCGCAACGGGCGACAGGTCGTGCGCTTCTGTGGCGGTACATATTTCTGCAATAGGAGTTACAGAAATGCGCTTGTTAACAATGGGTATGCCAAATTCGCGTTCTAGCTGGTTGGCTGTAGGTACCAAATTTTCAGCGGCGCGCACCATGCGCTCGTATACCTTGTTGGCAAGGCGGTTTATGTCGGTATCTACGCAGCCGCGCAGGTTCAGACTTAGCGTAATGGTACGTATATCAAGGTGCTGTTTGCTAACCATGGCTAGCGTTTCATTTATTTCAGCAGGGGTAAGCCGCATAGTTCTCCATCCGTCGCGTATTGCATCGGTCGATTCTATCATTTCTATTACTCAGCTATATAGCTTAACAGGGCGCTTTTGCCATTTTCCAGTACGCGCGTGTAAGCCGCTAATGGCATTCATGTTGTATATATGCAACAAATTGATATAATTTAACAGTCGCTTGAGGGTAGACTAGAAAAATAGAAGATAGGGTTTCTATACTCTTGCGTTCTTTGAAGATATTTCTTCGAAGAATTCCGCAAGAGTAAGATTAAAACCATCCGCAATCTTTGCAAGGTTACGCAAAGTTACGTTGCGTCTTCCCGCTTCGATCGATGCAAGGTAGGTGCGATCCATGCCTATCTTGTTCGCGAAGCGTTCTTGGCTTATCTCTTCAGCGGCGCGCAGGTTTTTAATGCGTATTCCCACCTGTGTTTGTAAGTAGTTGTGCATGGGAAAAGCGTAACTTGAATGTTGTATAAACAACAACGGACTATATACAACATTTTGGAAAATCTGCGCTACATATCTTGAGATGGGGCAATCGTCGCTAAAGCGCGCTGTACTTGTCTACAAGAGGATGAATAGCTTCTGCTGCGCCTTGGTGCGTGGTTGTGCTTAACCGGCGTGTGCCGGCGTCCTCTTGTACTCTTATTTACCGATTGTTCCGCTTGAATATGAAATGCCTTCAATGGCAGAAGCAGTACAGAAGCACAGAACAGACATGTGGTACGTCGCGCAAGTTCAGGCAGGAGCCGAGATTGCTACGCGCGATAAGTGTTCTCAAATTGTCCCTGCCGATGTAATGCATAGCTGCTTTGTTCCCGAATATGAAACCATGTGGAAAGTTAGGGGCAAATGGCAGAAAGTAAAGCGCCTTCTGTTTAGCGGCTATTTGTTCTTGGTAACAAACGATGCAGACAGGCTTTCTGAGTGGTTAGGGCGCGTGCCTGCCATGACGAAGTTATTGGGCAACGGTGGCGACGCAGTAAGCCCGCTTTCCGACAAAGAGCGCGATTGGTTCTTGTCGTTCATGGATGATTCGCATTGCGTGCGCATGAGCGAGGGCTACATTGAAGGCGACGAGGTGCGCGTAACGCGCGGACCGCTGATGGGCTCTGAGGGGCGCATTCGTAAGATTGATCGCCATAAGCGCAGGGCGTATATAGAAACCACCATGTTTGGTCGCACCATAATGGCTAGCGTGGGGCTAGAGGTGTTCCGGAAAACTACGTAAGTGTGGTGTGCGGGCGTTGTTTAGCCCGTGTTTATGAGCGAAAACCTAGAGCAACAGAAGAGCGGCTGGTATGCAATGGTAACGAAGCCCGGTTTTGCATACGATGTATTGGCGCTTGTAAGAGCCGCTGCTGCTAAGAGTGGGGTAGCGGTGGAGTGCTTTGTTCCCGAGTGTCGGGTTGTGGATGGGCGTGGTGCAAGCAGCGTGGCTGAGCGTCGCGAATTAGCGCCTGTGTGTCTTGTAAAGTTGAATGACAGCCCAGATGGGTTGCTTAACGAAATGAAGAAGACATCTGCCTTGCGCAGATTTGCTGGACGCAAGGCTGAATTTTTGCCGCTGCGCAGTGAAGATGCGGCTTGGATAGACGAAAACGCTGCACCCGAAGGGCACGGGCGCGTGTTTGATATGTCGGAAGGTCACATTGAAAACGGCAGCGTTACTGTTACGTCAGGTCCGCTTGTGGGACGCGAAAACTGGATAGACAAAATTAGCCACAGGAAAAAGCGGGCGCGTTTGCATATAGATATGTTTGGCTCGGCAATGGATGTTGAGATGGGCTTGAAGTTAGTGGGCAAGAAGGCGCATTCATAGGATGCAAGCGGTAGTGGCGCTGGAAACACCAATTACAACCGAAAACAAGACAGTAGCGCCGCAGGTGCGCGTGGGTGCTGGTGCCGACACCAACACCAACGTTCGCACCCAACCCCTACCATACCGCTTCATAAAGCGCACATTCGATATTGTGTTTAGCAGCGCAGTAATAGTGGTTGGGTTTATACCAGCGCTAATACTATCTATTGCAATAGTTATAGATTCTCCGGGTGCAAGCCCAATTTATTCTCAAACTAGACTAGGTAGAGGCGAGAAGCCTTTTAAGATGTATAAGTTTAGAAGCATGATACCTAGTGCAGATGAACTACTACCTGACCTAAAAGATAAAAACGAAGCAACAGGACCTCTGTTTAAGATTAAAGATGATCCACGCGTTACCCGTGTAGGGCACTTCATTAGAAAACACTCAATAGATGAACTACCTCAGTTTCTAAATGTATTTCTAGGACAGCTTTCTTGTGTAGGACCTCGTCCTCCTCTTCCAAGTGAAGTGGCTGAGTATACAGAGCGTGACCGTCTTCGCCTAACAGTAAAACCGGGACTTTCAGGCTATTGGCAAATAAGTGGCAGAAGTGACCTTACATTCAACGACATGGTAAATCTAGATATCGACTACATAAACGATGCGTCCCCTATAACCGATCTAAAAATTATCGGCAAAACTGCTCTAATCATGTTTAAGGGCGATGGGGCTTACTGAGATGGACTTTACTAGACCAAAACGCGTAGAGGTCATGGGAGCACCAATTGATCCTATGACGATGGATGAAACTATAGAATGTGCATGCCGGTTTATAGAATCGGGTAGTTTTGCTCACTTTATAGGCGTGAATGCCGATAAGTATCTTCAGATGAAAGACGATTCATTTATTGATGAGATAGTTCGCAAGTGTGAAGTTATAAACGCCGATGGAGCATCAATAGTAATGGCTGCGCATACACTTGGCATAGATGTTCCAGAACGTGTTACAGGAATAGACTTGATGATAGAGCTTTGCTCTAAACTTGAAAAAGAAAATGTTGGAATATATTTGCTAGGTGCAAAGCAAGACATCGTAGAGAAAACAGCAGCTTGCCTTTTTGAACAGTTTCCAGAGCTATCTATTGTTGGTATCCATAATGGTTATTTTGAAGAAACTGACTATTCAGATATTGTCAAAAATATAAAAGATAGTGGTGCCTCTGTTGTGTTTGTAGGTATAACTTCTCCTAAAAAAGAGCGCCTTATTGAATATTTTCGAAGCCGGGGTTTAGTAGGAGTCTTTGTTGGTGTAGGTGGCTCTTTTGATGTTATATCAGGCGAGATTGCGAGAGCTCCTATGTGGATACAAAAAGCCAAACTAGAGTGGCTTTTCAGGATGGCTAAAGAACCTAAGAGACTATTCAGAAGATACATAGTTGGCAATACTCGCTTTATGGCGCTACTTGCAAAAGAAAAGCTAACGAATAAGAGGTTGGCTGCTTGAAAAAGGTACTAATAGTATTTGGTACTCGTCCAGAGGCAATTAAGATGTGTCCTTTGGTAAAGGAGTTTAAAGCGCATCCTGACAGCTTTGAAACAATAGTGTGTGTAACTGGTCAGCACAGAAGCATGCTAGATCAAGTCTTAAAGGTCTTCGGCGTTGTTCCAGATTACGATTTAGATATAATGCGCACCCAACAAGACCTCTTTGATATAACAAGCAATGTATTGCTTGGGTTTAAGAAAATCATAATTGAAGAAAAGCCAGATATTGTATTGGTTCATGGTGACACCACTACAAGTTTTGCTGCTGCACTTGCTGCTTTTTATCTTCATGTAGAAGTAGGTCATGTAGAAGCTGGTCTTCGCACCTATAACTTGCAGTCTCCTTGGCCAGAAGAATTCAACAGACAAGCAGTTGATATTGTCTCTGATTATCTATTTGCACCAACTGAGGTAGCAAAACAAAACCTTATCTCAGAAGGTAAAAATCCTGACAAAATATTTGTAACTGGCAATACTGGAATTGATGCACTGCGCACTACTGTAAGAGATGATTACAAAAGTGAACTTACAGATTGGGCAGAGGGTAGTCGTCTTATTCTGATTACTGCGCATCGTCGTGAAAACCTTGGTGAGCCAATGCATAACATGTTTAGAGCAATCAGGCGTGTTATGGAAGAGTATGTAGATACTAAGGCAATCTATCCTATACACATGAATCCACAGGTTAGAGAAGCAGCTCACACAGAGCTAGATGGATTTGACAGATTGCGTTTGATTGAGCCTTTGAATGTGGTTGATTTTCATAACTTAATGGCTCGCTCATATCTTATCCTGACCGATTCTGGTGGAATTCAAGAAGAAGCTCCAAGCCTAGGTAAGCCAGTTTTGGTAATGCGGGATACCACCGAGCGCCCTGAAGGTGTAGAAGCTGGAACATTAAAGCTAGTAGGCACTGATGAGAAATCGGTCTATGCGGCATTTAAGGAGCTGCTAGATAGCAGCACAACATATAACTCTATGGCGCATGCATCCAATCCATACGGGGATGGGTTTTCGAGTCGCTATGTAGTGAATTATGTCTCCAAAGCGTATAGATCTTAAAATCGAGGCATTGAGTACGTCCAGGTCATTTTTGGGAACGGCAATTGCCATGATGGGTTTCTATGTAGCGATGATAATGTTGGTATCTAATGATACTGAGTCTCTCTTAATATGTTTTCCTTTTGGAATTATTCTCGTATTAGCTCTAGGATACTTTTTGTTTAAGTGTCTTAATTCAATTGAGTACAACAAGAGACTAGTAATATGTTCGGCAATTTTTTCTGCGGCGTTAGCGATTGCGCTAGTTTTAGGTTGGAATATTGGACAAAATGGTATAGCTTACTTGCAGAGCTACAAAACATGGATCTCTATTGTCGGTTTAATACCAATGTTTACAATAGTCACTAGTAAGGCAATATTGCTTTTAGAAACAAAAGGAAAATCAACAAGAAAAAATGTTTACTCCATTTTTGAAAGAGTTAAGCATCCGTTTCTTGTAATCTGGTTATTCATTTTTATCTGTTGGTTGCCTTGGCTTCTTCTTTTATGGCCAGGAGGGTGGGGATTTGATGCCGGCTATCAAACGCATTGGATTGTAACGGGGGGGGATGATTTCTGCTTGGCATCCTGTTTTGCATACTCTTTGGTTATCTCTTCCAATGTTGATATCGCACAATATATGGGGTACCTATGTTTATGGTTTTGTGTTCTATACGCTTTCGCAGATGTTAGTGACCTCTGCTATATATTCAGCTATCTTACTTACAATAAAGCGGTGGGGTATCCCGCGTTGGGTTTTTGTATTTTCGACTCTGTTTATATGCGTATTTCCTGGATTTGGAATGTGGGCATCATTCCCCATTAAAGATACTATATTTGCGGCGCTATTTGCCTTATGCATAGCGTTATTATTTGATTGTTTTGTATTGCACGAAAAGCCCTGTAAAAAAGAAAAGATGGCATTACTTTGGTGTTTTGTATTATTGATGGCATTATTTAGAAACAATGCGATATACGGAATAGCGATTTTTTTAGTCATTATCACATTGTTTTATAAGCGCTATCGGAAAAGGATTGCTGCGATATTTGGGTCAGTAGTATTAGCGTGCATGGTGATTACGGGACCTTTATATAACATTGTTGGAATTTTGCCTGCTAGTATAGGGGAAATTCTTAATGTGCCCGATGCCCAACTTGCTTTAACGAGAAACAGCGATATTGATTTATCGCAGAAAGACAAAGATTTCATTGATTTCTATGTTCCTCATTGGAGGGATTACTATTCTTGGAATGCCGATCCAGTTAAGCAGGGAGTTCCTGTTGAGTCGATAAAATCAAATTATATGAATTATGCTAGTCAATATTTAAGTATTGGAATTGAACATCCTATCTTATATACAGAGGCATTTTTGAGGCTTAGTGTAGGGTATTGGTCGCCAATGACAGATTATAGACTGTCTGCATTTAGTCATATGGCTCCATATCGCGAGAGCCAGATAAATCCACCTAAGGTTGATCGTTCATCGTATGGGCACATTGTGATTAATCGAAACTCAAAACTTCCTGAGAGCGTAACAGGGATAGTCAAAGATATTGCTTCTTTGAAACCGGAATTGTCTATTCCGATTCTATCGCAGATTTTTCAGGTCGGTACATGGGTCTGGTTGATTATTTTTTACTCAACGGTTTGTATTTATTTTAAGAAGTATAGTTGGCTTATTCCGGTTATTCTATTCTTCTGTTATTGGACAACCGTTATGTTGGGTCCTCTGAGTTGGTATCGATATGCAAATGTTGCTGTTTCGTGTGGTCCGATCTTTCTTGGAGCTTTGTTTGTGATGGGTAAACTATCAATTAGTCAAAGCGGCAATTATCAAATTATGGGCGATGTTTAGATTGTGTAACTATAGGTTACTAGTTGTAAGGCGATTTTATAAACTAGGATTTGGGGTAAGTCTTAAAACGTGTGGGATAATTCACCAAATTTGATATCTGAACTGGCAAAACAAAGAAAGTCTAACCTCGACTCTACGATTGAGGACAAAATGAGGGCACAATAATCTAAGCCCTCCATAGAGTAGCTTTAAAAAAGATGACCAAAAGTCAAAAAGTTGAATATGTTATTAACGGTGTGGGGGAGAGCGGGAACCCATCTCGATGGGTCTATTTGCTAGTTAGCTCTCTCCTTTCTCTTGTCGTTTCTTGCAAACAAGGGGATGGGCTTGTTGGGCTCTCGTTTGTGTCAAAGCACCAAAAGACAGCGATGTCTAAGAGTTGCAAAACTCATAAATCCCCGACATGTACGTATGATGTCTTTGATCTGCCTGTTAAGGCTTTCTGCCACGGCATTTGTACGCCCATATTCCCAAGCGTTCAGAATATAGGGCATACGTTTGTTTATCGTTTTTGCTACCGAGCGTATCTCAGGCACGCTAGTGCGTTTTGCGATAGACATCCATCGCTTCAAGGCAAGTTCCATCTCATCGCGGCTTTTATAGGTCTTGTCAGACCATTCGAAGAAGAGCTGGAGGGTAAGGTAGGCGCATTTAAGTTCATCTGCCCCTTCAGACTTAAAAGCATCTCTTTTACTGGTCGTAAGGCGATTTTATAAACTAGGATTTGGTCAGGAAGTGAATATGCGTATCGTTCAGGTTGGTCCAGGGGAGACGCTTCCGGGCGGTATGTTGTCAGTAGAGCATTTTCTTAGAGACTCGCGTCTAGGAAAACGCTTCGGATTATCTATAGTGGCTACTGCTTCAAAACATCACAAATTACTTTCATTTATATTGGGTTTTTCTCAGATTAAGAAATTGATAAGAATAGGAGAATGCGACTGTGTGCATATTCATATGTCCGAGAATGCCAGTGTGTATAGGGCTTCAATAATAATTCGTTGGATCAAAAACCACTCTCGCTCTCGTGTGATTGTGCATTCGCATGGAGGAAGTGTGCAGTACTTCTTTGATCGTTGCTCTCAAAAAACTCGTAGATTCCTACTCAAAAGTTTGGAACTTATTGATAGCCTTGTTGTTTTGACTCCAGGTTGGGAGAAATGGTGGCGTACTCTCTTACCCAGTTTGAAAATTTCAGTTATTCCGAATGGCGTTAATGTTCCTTTCTTAGATGTGGCAAAAAAGGAAAATGCTAATGTAGTCTTATTTTTGGGTCAGATTTGTGAAGCAAAAGGTGTTTACTGTCTTTTAGATGCTGTGCAAGGGGTAATTGAAAGATTTCCCGAGGTAAATTTTGTTTTTGCTGGAGATGGAGAGATCCAGAAATGCCTAGCATATGCTGAAACTCTTGGTATTAAAGAAAATTGCGTATTTGTTGGATGGGTAGGAAAGCATGAGAAAGAGATTCTTTTAAAGCGCGCTTCCGTTCTAGTACTTCCTTCTAAAGTGGAGTCATTCGGTATAGTTCTTCTTGAGGCTATGGCATATGCTGTCCCTGTTATATGTAGTGACGGGGGCTTTATGCATGAGGTCGTTGACGATAGACAAAATGGCATCGTGTTCTCCTTTGGAGATAGCGTACAGCTGGCTTGTGCGATTTGTGAGATCTTTGAGTTTCCTGGGTGTGCTGTGGAGATGGGGATTAGTGGGCGTAAGAAAGTGGAGGAGGTCTATTCTGCTGATAAGGTGTTAGCTCAATGGGAAAGACTTTATGAGGGTCTACTCCGATGAGTCGTATCTTTTCCCTTGCGTTTGAAAAGAAAAATCTGAGGAGCGTTGCGAACGACAATATAGTTTCATGGAATCACATACTTCTATATGTTATGACGCCGATGCCTATTATAGATTCGTTGAATGGTTATCTGAACGGTGGTGGAAACGAAGGAAATTGGTCTCTCGGTATTACTTATAGGCTGCTAGTAATTTTAGTCTGTATTACTGCTATATGTAGCGATAGAATACGCCGCCGAACCCTTGGTATATATTGTGCCGTTATTTTAGTTATTGTTATGCCGCATATCATTAATCTGGTTTCAAGTACTTTCTTTTTGACTATTACTGTTAAGACCATTCTCCCTATAGTTTGCATTGAGGCTTTCTTGAGGAACGAGAAAGATAGACGTAATGTTCGCAGAACGATTGAAAGGTTACTTAAATATTGGACTGTTCTATTTCCTCTTACTATACTTGTTCCTTTTATCTTGGATGTAGGTTTTCATACTTACAGAGAAGGAGTTGGATATAAAGGGTTTTATTTCGCTCAAAATGACCTCTGTTTTGTATTAGTTATTATGTTCTGTATTTCCTGCTTGAAGGTTTTTCGTAAAATTAGTTTTCCACATGCAACAATCGCTTTGATGAACGGTCTATGTCTTCTTTTGCTTGGCATGAAGAGTGGCTATGTTTTCTTGGTGCTAACTATAATCTATTGCGCTTCAAGGAAAGATATATCTCAAGGTAATCGTTTTTTTGTGTTGCTAGTTATTGGTATCGGAATTATTCTTTTTGGCGTTTTTGCTGCGGACAGTATCAGTCAGATAGTTCAGCGATGGGTATACTTTTTCGATTCTAAAGACACTTTTGTCTCTTTTGCTTCGAGTGGTCGTATTGAAAGAATTGGTATCGTGGCGACAGAATTGGTCTTAGATTACTATCAACCGTTTTGGTTCTTTTTTGGGACAGGGGATGACTATTGTTGGTGTTTTTACTCTTGCGGTCTTATTGAGATGGATTTGTTCGATGTGTTTTTTCAATTTGGCTTTGTAGGGACTGTTTTTCTGTTTGGCTACTACGCGAGTTTTTTTGCAATGAGGTTTAAGTATCGGTGGAGTTGGATTCGTATTTTGCTTATATTCTCTTTCGCCATGTCGTTCTTTGCGGGACATGTTATTAATTCGGCTTTGTCCGGGATGCTTCTATCGGTTTTATGCGCTTTTGCATGGTCAGTTGAACCGTTGGATAAAAGACGAGTTTCTAAATCATGTTTGTTAAATTCAAATAGATTTTACTAGTGTGGCAGGATTGTTTTCTATGAGGAAAGAGAGTTATCGAGTGGTTTGGTTTTAAAATGTTCGCCCAGAAAGGAGCTGGGGTGACTTATTTATTTCGTGGCAATATAGCAATTGTTACTTTGCAAGGAGGAATGAACTACGGTAATAGGCTGCAGAATTATGCAATAGCAAAAATATATGAAAGGCTAGGCTATAGAACTGAATCTCTTCTTAGGGGAGACTCAATAAATCTTACAAGTATAGTTTTTGATCGAATTAGAAGAATTATTAAAGTTAAAAACGCAAGTAATGGTTTCTGTTCAAGTTGGGACCGTAAGGCGTCTTTCGAACGCTTCGCTCGCCATCTTACTTTCCGTAAAACAAACGAAGATGATAAAAAACTCTCAAGTGAGTATGATTATTTTTCTGTAGGCAGTGATCAGGTGTGGAATTTGGGGCGTCTTTCGGATAGAGATTCATGGTTCTATTTGCGATTTGCTCACTTTAATCAACGAATCGCCTTGGCACCAAGTATTGGCGTATCAAATTTGAGTTACTGGCAAATGAAGCGACTTAAAAAAGGGGTTTCTGGTTTCGGTCGCTTATCTGTGCGTGAGCAGCGTGGTGCCGAACTTATCAAACAATGCTCTGGTAGAGATGCGGAAGTAATTTGTGATCCTACATTAATGCTTTCTGCTGGAGAATGGCGCTCTGTATCGGATAATCGTCTTACACCTGATAGACCATATGTGTTTACGTATTTATTAGGTGGTGTAGGGACTGAAGCTGCTGACGTTATAAAGCAGGTTACTGATGACGGAAAAATACCGATTGTTCCGCTTTCGGATCGCGAGAAACCTGAGGAACCGCCTGCGGGACCTGCTGAGTTTATTTCTCTAGTAGATAACGCACAACATGTTGTTACAGATTCATTTCATGCAGCTATCTTTTCTTGTATTTTTCAAACACCACTTACTATTGTTCATCGCGAGAACGAAACTAATATGTTTTCTCGCTTGGAGAGTTTGGCAGATATGTTAGATATCCAGTCTAAAATTTACGGGTCTCTAACATACGATCTTTCTTTGGCGGGAAATTACAGGGGAGTTCCTGAATCCATCGAAAGTGAACGCGAAAAGTTTATGGCATATCTTAAAAGTTGTTTGAATATCTAAATGATATAGTTTTCACTACGTAATGTCATTTTGAATACAGAATCTAGAACCAGCAATGTAAAACGAAATGTGCTATGGGGGCTAGCTGGCACGTTGTCTCTCGCCATTGCTTCTTTTGCTGTGCGAACCGTGTTTGTGTATGCGCTCGGTGTCGAGTATCTTGGCGTAAACGGACTTTTCACGAATGTTTTAGCTGTATTGTCGTTTTCTGAATTGGGAATAGGGGCAGCTATTAATTATGCTCTTTATAAACCTATTTCCGAAGGTGATCAAGAAAAAATTAAGGCTCTTATGGCGTTTTTTAAAAATGCCTATAGAGTTATTGCTGTTGTCGTTGCGGTGTTGGGATTGGCTCTTATTCCGCTTCTTGGGTATTTGGTTAATACCGATATTTCAATGTCAGAAATAAGGATGTATTACCTTGTGTTCCTATTCAATACGGTGTCTTCATATTTTGTTATTTATAAAGCAACTTATGTTAATGCTATTCAGAAAAGTTATCTTGTAAGTAACGTTGACACTTTGGGAACATTAGTAAGCTATATTGCTCAGACTGTAGCAATTGTTGTTTCGAGAAGTTTTTTAATCTATCTTCTAACATCATCTGTTGTATTGCTTACAAAAAATATTTTGATGGCGTTTTATTTCAATAGGCGTTTCCCTGTACTTAAAGAAAAGAGTTCTGAAAAGATAGACCCTAAAACAAGAAAGACGCTATGGAGAAATGTTAAAGCACTGGTTATACACAAGATTGGTGATGTGAGCGTTCATCAAACTGACAACATAATAGTTTCTGTAGCGATTAATACAACTACAGTTGGTCTTTTATCGAATTACACATTAATAACGAGTTTGGTTAGAAAAATGACCAATGCGGTATTTGATGCTTTTGCGGCAAGTTTCGGAAATCTTGTAGCGGAAGATAATTTAGAAAGGAGAGAATCTGTCTTCGATGAATTTGACCTGTTTGGCTATATTCTAAATGGCACAGTGTTTGTTTGCTGCGTCTCGCTTGTCCAGCCATTTGTTGGGCTATGGCTTGGGCAAGATTTGCAATTGGATAAACTAACAGTGTTCTTGCTGTTTCTCTCTGTGTTTCTTGAAGGGCAAACTGCCACTGTATACCAATTAAAAGTGGCGGATGGGCGATTCAAGGAAGATCAATGGGTTGCATTTTTTCAAGCTGTAGTCAATCTCGTTATCAGTATTATAGCTGCTCACTTTATTGGACTTCCAGGAGTGTTTGCGGGAACAATAGTTCAAAGAATGATTGTTGTTTATGTTCGTCCGCATATCGTATACAAGTATGTATTTCAGAAAAGTACAAGGAGATATTACTTTAGATTTTTTCT
Organism: Adlercreutzia sp. ZJ154; assembly: GCF_011039055.1. Lineage (NCBI taxonomy): Bacteria > Bacillati > Actinomycetota > Coriobacteriia > Eggerthellales > Eggerthellaceae > Adlercreutzia > Adlercreutzia sp. ZJ154. The sequence continues at coordinate 8,534 of NZ_JAAKEF010000007.1, read as the reverse complement.
GAGGACATTACTGATATGTCTAGTTGCTTTTATCGGGTTTAAAATAGCTGCTGCTTTGACTGTTCAGCTGTCTGTTTTTAGTCTTGCGATAGCGGCTTTTACTTCTTTATTACTATCAATGCTTTTCTTTTTTTGTATGTATTTTAGAACGAAAGAATTCAAAGCTTTGGCTAACCGTTTGCGGGGTAGAAAATAATGAATAGCGAAGTAACACCTTTAATGAGCATAATAGTACCTTGTTACAACATGGAACGATATCTTCCTAATATGATGAATTCTGTATTAAATCAAACTTATCCATCTATTGAAGTATTGGCTGTAGATGATGGCTCACAAGATGATACTCTTGCAATATTGCGTCGCTATGAGACTCGCTTTGAAGAATGCGGCTATAAGTTAATAGTTATACACAAGAAAAATGGTGGAGCGGCGTCGGCGATAAACGCAGCGCTACCTCTTTTTTCGGGCGAATATCTTATGTGGGTTGACGGGGATGATATTCTTCTTCCGAATAATGTTAAAAAGAAGGTAGATTTTCTGCAGAATCATCCCGAATACGGGTTCGTTTTATGCAAAGGTGTGGTTGTGTTCGAAGATGATATTTCGACACCATGTTTGCCTATGTGGAGAGTGAAACCTGCAGGTGAAGATACCTTATTTGAAGATTTAGTAATGGAGAGAAATGTTGTCTATGGTCCTGGTGTTGTTGCTGTTAGGGCAGAAGCTATTCGTTCGTCCATTCCCTCTCTTCATATTTTCGAAAGTGTTCAAGGACAAAATTGGCAGTTAATGTTACCTTTAGCATATAGGGAGTGCTGCGGATATATAGATGAAATTTTATTCAAATGTGTAGCTCACACTGATAGTCATTCTCGTAGAGAAAGGACATATAAGGAGTGCATACAGCGACAGTATGATTTTCAAGAATTGATTTGTATCACAATTGAGAGCATTCCTGATATAAATGATATAGAAATTGAAAAATGGCATCGCAAAGTAGCTCTTAAGCATGCGAGAAATAGACTTCGGGAAGCGTATAGGGAAAATAATAGAGTCGATATCGATAAATTTAGAAATGAGATAGCTAGATGTGGTGAGTACAACTTAGAAGACAAATGGCGTCCTCTTTGGTTTATAACTAAGACAAAGAATGCTGTTGTAGAGCGGTTTAAAGCCAAAATTGTTAAACAGAAATTAGAATCAATTCTAAAGAAATAAAAATTCATGATTAATGAATATATTGACGTTGAATCATGTTGCGGTTGTGGAGCTTGCGTGGCTGCATGCTCTCATAATTCAATAATGATGTTTCCTAATGCGGCTGGCTTTTTGTATCCCGTGGTGGATGAGATGACATGCAAGAATTGTGGCTTATGTGTCAGAGTTTGTCCTGTTTTATCATCTTCTGAACGAGATTCAGACACTGCTGTGTTTTGGGCAAAAGCGAAAGATGGGAATCATCTGATATCGTCATCTTCTGGCGGAGTGTTTGGTTTGCTGGCAAAGAGATTTTTGGAGGGCGATAGTGCCGTTTATGGTGCAGCTTTTGCAGACAAGTGCAGGGTAGTACGCCATGTGCGCGTAGATGATGTTTTGAATCTTGATTCAATTATGCGTTCCAAATATGTTCAAAGCGAGATATCTCTTGAAATTTATCGGCAGGTCGAAACGGATATACGTAACGGTAAATATGTGCTGTTTTCTGGAACAGCTTGCCAAGTTTCCGGAATAAGAAAATATCTACTGCAGAAGCGATTGGATATTTCTCGACTTCTTTTGGTCGATGTTATCTGCCACGGTGTTCCTAGTCCGAAGCTTTGGGCGGCATGGCTGGATTTCCTTGTCGAAAACGAGGGATCTAAAATTGACTCTGTCAATTTTAGGAGTAAGTCAACCGGATGGTTGACTTTCTCGCTCTCATACAAGCATGAGAGCGAGAAAGTCAATACGTGTCGCTTTTCTTCTGACTGGTACATGAAAGCATTTCTTTCTAATGCATCTTTGCGTCCGTCGTGTTTTCGTTGTCTGTCTAAACGATCGTGTGGAAGTGATATTACGTTAGGGGACTTCTGGGGGATACAAAGTGTACACTCAGAGATAAACTATGAGAATGGGATTTCTGCCGTAATTGCCAACACCGAAAAGGGATTGACAGCTTTTGAGTTGATATCTGAATTAATTGATTTTGGCGATTCTGGCTTTAGTAAAGTTGTATTTGGTAATCCGGCTTTAATTGCAAGCGTTGAACCGTTTTCTGAGTACGCCAGCTTCATGGATGCAATTAAGAAAGATTGCGATATACGCACAATGCATCATAGATGGAATTTCGAGCCGTCATCTATACAGAAGCTATATAGGAAATTACGTACTTTGAAACAAAAATTGTTTAGCTAATTTAGATCGTTTTCGAGCTACTCCAGCAGGAGATAAACAAAATGAGTCAGTGGGAAACTAAGAAAAAAGCTTTCTTAGAAATATACCGTTCCTCGTTTGCAATAGTGGCAGTTTCAACTGTCATTTTTGCATGTTTGGGGCATTTGTATAGGTGGATGTCTCCGTACTTTTCGCACGATTCTCTGATGATTGATCAGGCGGTAGATATCGCTCATAACATTGCTATTGGAAGATTTCTAATTCCTTTGTACATATATTTACGTGGGGAAATAACTGCTCCCTTTCTTATTGGTGTTATTTCTACTCTGTTTTTAGTGTTTTCGAATTTTCTTATAGTAAAGCTATTAGGTATAAAAGATCGCGTATGTATAGTTTTATTATGTGGTCTTCTAACTGTTAATGCGACCATCATTTTAGTTAATGCTACATATATAAACTTTCTAGATAGCATGATATTGGCACTTTTCTTGGCAGTTGCTGGTGTATATGTTTGCAAAAGATTTCGTTTAGGGTTTCTGGGTGCAACTCTTTTATTTGCTGCTTCGATGGGTTTGTATCAATCGTATATGCAAGTGGCTGCTTGTTTGACGCTTCTGGTTTCTCTCAGAATGGCTATCGAAGGTGATTCCTTGCGTTCTGTATCGGCTTTTATCTTAAAAGCTCTAGTTGCTGCAGTTGTGGGATGTTTGTTTTATTATGCTGGAACTCGGGTAGCTATATCTATAACAGGCATAGCTGAATCTGCAGCTTATAATTCTGTTGGTTCTCTTGCGTCTCTGAGCGACGTCAATATTTTATCGGAGCTACAAAAATGGTATATGCAGCCTATAAATTATCTGCTATTTCCAGAAACTCATGCAGCGAAACTAGTTGGGTTTTGTGATCTGTTATTAATTGTTATGTTTGTCTTGGGTGCTATTTGGCTTGTACGTCCGCATAGGAAAAACAGTCTGGATAGGTTTATAGCTGCTTTATTAATTCTAATATTACTGCCATTGTCAGTGTCAGTTTTTAATTTGACAATGGATGGCGGACAGCATGGATTAATGATTTATGCTTTCTTTCTGATTTATCCAGCTTTTGTGATGGTTTTAGAGTTATTAATTTGTCGAGTAAAAGGGTCGGTATATCCTACGAAAATATCTTTCTTATCAGATAAGAGCTTAACTTGGATTGGGATAGTGAAAGTAGTCTCTATCATTGTTCTTGCTGGTATTTGTGTAAGTAATATTATTTATGCAAATCAAGTTTACTTAAAGAAAGATTTAGAAGGCCAAGCAACACTGTCTGTAATGACGCGTGTGGCATCTGATATGGAATCAGTTGAAGGATATATACATGGGGAGACTCCTGTAATTATTGTAGGTAACCTTACTGAAAACCCAGCTTTTACAGGAGCTAGAAAGGGATTTCCTCCAGAAGGATTACCGTTTAATGAACAACTCTATGCGACTGGATTGGGTAGAAAAGTTTCAACTACTTATATCAAAACTTATGCATATTATTTTGATTTCGTTCTTGGTTGTCCAATCAAGCTAGCTACCGATGACAGTATAGTTTCACCTATTAAACAATCTGATGCAGTAAAAAACATGCCTGCTTTTCCATCCGATAAGTGTTGTCAGATGATTGATGGCGTTCTAGTTGTTAAGCTATCTTAAGGCTTCTGTGATGAGTAACTGGATTAAACTGCTTAGAGTCAAGCATTGGTTGAAAAACCTGCTTGTATTCTTTCCGCTTGTATTTTCTGGTAGATTACTGGATGTTCACGAACTTTGGTTAGCCACAGCTTCTTTTGTGTCGTTTTGTTTTGCGGCATCTGCTGTTTATATACTAAACGATATACGAGATGTTGACTTAGATAGACTTCATCCCAGAAAAAAGAACAGACCATTGGCAAGTGGAGCAATTAGCATCAAACCCGCAATTGGAGTCATGGTCGCTCTTTTTATATTTGCAATATGTATTCCTGTAGTATTTGCTAGCAATATTGCTTTGACATGTGCTTTGTTAGCAGTGTATGTATTAGTTAATATAGCCTATAGCTTAGGTTTGAAAAACGTTCCTTTAGCTGATGTTGTTATATTGGCATCAGGGTTTATATTACGTGTCCTATTCGGTGGTGTTTTTTGTAACATAGCAGTTTCTTCATGGCTTTTCTTAACAGTGCTCTCTCTTTCGCTTTTTCTTGCTCTAGGAAAAAGAAGAGGAGAGCTATTGCGTCATGGCGCTGGATACAGAAAAAGCTTAGAAGCCTACTCTATATCGTTTCTAGACAAGAATATGTATGTTTATATGGGGTTAGGACTTATGTTTTATTCACTGTGGACTTTTGAGCGCATTGGAGAATTTGCTGGGGGAATTGAGTTGTCTTCAGCTTTGCCAATATGCGGGATACTTCTAGCTATGATTGCTTGTCTTCGCTATACGATGGATACTGAAAACCCTCAATGTGATGGAGATCCTATCGAAGTAGCATTGAAAGATAAAGCATTTCTTTTAATAGCTGTTTTGTGGGCAATAGTTATGATATTGAGCATCTATATTCCATTTGTATGACATTACAGCAGCAAAACTTAAAGGCGCCTGTTCGCCAATCTAATATGGAACTTCTACGTATAGTGGCAATGTTTTTCATTGTTGTATTTCATTGTGCATACAAGAGTTCTATACCCTGTGATTCTTTGACGATAAACACATTCTGTGTAAAGGCTATGTGGTATTTAGGCGAGTTGGGTGTGAACCTATTTATGCTTGTTACTGGATATTTCATGGTGACGGGATCTTTTAAGGGAAGAAAGCTGATACTTTTAGTGTGTCAGGTACTTTTCTATTGGTGGTTATGTGTAGCTATAGGTAGTGCTTTAGGGATATATACTTTCCCGGAAGCTAAAAATAATGCGATATTGCAACTGTTTCCTATTCTTACCGGTAAATATTGGTATGTTACAGCCTATGTGGTTATATACATCTTAAGTCCATGGATTAATCGCTTTATTCAATGTGTATCGCAGCGCTCTTTACTTAGCTTTTTGTTAGTTATGTTTCTGCTTTATAGTGTAGTTCCAACACTCTTTGGACTTTTGGGAGTAAAAGTTGAGGGAATGCTTTTTTATACTAGATTAATATGGCTATTTATCATTTATATAGCTGGGGCATATCTAAGGCTTTATCCATTAAAAACTTTTAGTAATTGGCGCATACCAGCCATTGTATCTTCTGTATGCATACTAATCATGCTTATAACCATTGTTGCAATAGCTACGCATCCAACATTCTTTGCAAAACTTGGTGTTACTGAATGGACATATTTTTGGCCTCCAAATACTATCCCAATGGCAATTCTGAGTGTGGGAGTATTTGGGTTGTTTTTAAACTTTAACATTCCCAATAATCGCTTTATAAACCGCATAGCATCGACAACACTTGGGATATATCTTTTACACGATAGCGTATTGCAATCTTATATTTGGCGGGGGGGTTATTCAATGCGGCATCTCTTGTAGGAGAACCATTGTTGATACCCTATATTCTGTTTGCAGGTATTTGTGTTTTTATGTTCGGAGTTCTTATAGATCTTATACGCCAGCTTTTGGAAGTGCTTATCATACGTCCTATCTTGGCGAGTGGAGCATGTGGACGCATTATGACAGCGATTAAGCAAAAATCGCTTTCTGCATTAGATAAATTGACAGAGCTTTAAGGTTCAATTGGGGTAAGTCTTAAAACGTGTGGGGAAAATAACCAAATCCTATGTCTGAACAGGTTAAATAAAGAAAATCTAACCTTAAGTCTACGTTCGGGGATAAAATGAGGGTATAAAAACATAAGCTCTCTTTAAGAGTAGCTTTAAAAAATGACTAATACAGCTAAAACTGAATGTGCGGTCTTTCTGAAATCTGTGTTGGCGATAAGTTCAAAACATTCAGCGCGACTCTATGGACATTTGACCTACAGAGAATTAGACTAAACCTATCAGTGCCCACCCAAGCCTCTCAACGATGCTGAAATGCGGTGGGCCTTCCTATAGCTGCGGGAGGAAATCGATGTTGTCCGATAAGCCATTCCGAACACTAGAAGAACTCTGTGACATACTTGTAAACAAGAGAGGTTTGGCATGTGATGATATCGGATTGCTGAAAGGCTTTCTTGCAAAAACCAACTATTATAGATTTTCGGGTTATGCTCGCGAGTTTCAAGTTGATCCTAGGTATGGAGACAACCGCTTTATCAATGGCTCATCTTTCGAGAGCATCAACGAGGTCGTAAGGTTAGACTCGAAAATGAGATTGCTTTTGATGGAGCAGCTATCCGTGATTGAAATTGCAGTTCGCGCCTTAATTGCTCACGAGTATGGTCGTGCCTATGGAGAAAAGGCATTCTATCTGGACGCCAACTTTTACCACCAGAGTGACAATTCCAAAGAGGATAGACCGTTCGATATTGTAAAGAACATCCTGTCCGATCTTTCTCGAGATAAGGGCAATATGGTTTCTAGGTATGTTGACGAGTCGGGGGCGGGAGAAGACTTTGATAGCAGAATTAGGCGCTATGCCAACGTTCCTATATGGGTTGCTGTGGAAGTTGTTTCTTTCGGAAGAATCTCCAACATGATTTCCTACGCAAAGGATTTGGAGCCAGCAAAAGCTGCTGCCGGCACTCTTGGTGTTCAATGGGCTCCTTTTGCAGACGTGATTCATTCTTTCTCTGTCCTCAGAAACCTCTGTGCACATCATCGACAGCTTTGGAATAGGAGAATGGGTATTCTCTGTCCGGTTCAGAAGAAGCTGAAGCCGAGAAATATCAAGTTCGATTCTACCAGTGCTTACTGTCAGTTGCTCATGGCGAATCATTACAGACAGAAGATTGATGGAGACACCTCCGTCGCGCATAAGATTGAATCTGTCCTTGCCGAGAGTGAGCCCTATTCAAAGGGCTTCAGAATGCCGAATCCGAAGTAGCGAATCTGACATTGTGGAGAAGCTGGTTTTGATTTAAATGCTGACCTTTTCAAAATTTGTGTTGGCGATAAGCTTAAAATATTAACTTGACTAGGTATTTTGTATGAAAACTAAGGTAGCAACACCAGATTCAAAAAGCCTTTTAAGACTTACCCCTTTTTACTGATACAGAATTGATGTCGATGATATACTCCTAAAAATCAAAAAGAATTTAAGTTTTAGGAGTAAGCTATAAAAGATACAAAGCTTATAAAGCGTCAGTAGTATCTTAATAGGGCACTTATGTTTCGAGATTCCGATCGTATTTAGGTGGATATAGAACATCTGACATAGGCAGGCTTTTTGAAAATGCCGTCTATCTTCAACTTCTGTACGAAAACTGGCAAGTCCATGTCGGTAAAATTTACAATAAAGAAGTTGACTTTGTGGCAATAAAAGACGGCAGGGTTGTCTATATCCAAGTTGCTGATGAGATATTTTCGGATAAAACTAGAGAACGCGAAGTGCAACCACTTGAATCAATTCGAGACGCTTATGAGAAAATTATCGTTGTTCGTCAAGGTTCTTATGAAACCGATATCAACGGTATTAAGATAGTTCCCGCCCGCGATTTTTTCATAAAGGATTAATTTGCGCCGTTGAGCTATTTAGCTGCCAATATTTAGGGTTTCATTTTAGGTCTTTTATCCGCGATCTGGATATAGACATCTAGGGTCCATGTATAAGGATTGTTGTCATAGATGTTTCTCTCAATTGCTATTTGTTGAAAGACTTTACAAGGCGCCTCTTTCAAACAGGGTAAGTCTTAAAACGTGTGGGATAATTAGCCAAATCCAATGTCTGACCAGGTAAAACAAAGAGAATCTAACCTCAAGTCAATACTTGAGGGCAAAAAGAGGGCACACAAACCTAAGCCCTCCTTAGAGCAGCTTTAAAAAAGATGACCAAAAGCCAAAAAATCGAATATGCTACGACTTGCGTGGGGGAGGCATCGAGCCCATCTCAATTGACCTGTTGTTCGCTAGTTAGCATCCTCCTTTCTCTTGTCACTTCTTGTAAACAGCGGGATGGGCTTGTTGGGTTCTCGTTTGTGTCCAAGCACCAGCAAGCAGCGACGTCTCAGCGCCTCAAAGCTCATAAAGCCCCGGCAGTTGCGGATGATGTCTTTGATTTGACGGT
>NZ_JAAKEF010000006.1:0-94975 GCF_011039055.1 Adlercreutzia sp. ZJ154 | reverse complement strand
CCCGGCTGCCCTAGAGGGGTAGGCAGCCGGGATGACAGGAGAGAGAAAGTTGTCAGTTATATAGTGCCTATTCAGTCTTATCTTTTAAGGGCAGATACTTCACACCTAAAAGGAATATAAGAATTGCTAGACCAACTACACCTATCGTTATTCCACACTCAAGAAGGGACGGCCAATAAACGATTGATTCGTATGCACCAGATAGACCTGCAGTCCAATTTGTGATGGTGGAAGAACTTATAGCGCTTGGCCACTCGATGTTTGGAATCTGAAAGCCTCCAACAAGTAGTTGTGTGCGCTTGCAGAAGATGCCAATGATAGCCAAAAGGCTAGCTATGACTATAAGTGGATTTGTGCGAAGACGCGGGCAGAAGCATACAACTATACAAATTATGCCGCCGATTATTTCTATCCAGAAAAACGGAGCTAGAGGTCCTGCAACTAGCATCCATACGATATCTGCACCTGAAGCTGCTGGAAAGCCTGCTGTTAGAAGGTCGCATGCAAAGAAGTATAGATCTACACATACAAATGTGCCTAAAAGCTTTGCTAGCTTTACTATATGAGCCTGCTCAAGTGCAAGGTATCCACATTTTTTAAGCGCAATAGCAATACATATAATAAGAGCTGTTCCGCAGACCAAAGCAGAAGATACAAACCATGGGGCTAGAAGGGCTGTGTACCACATTTCGCGTCCCTGCTGTAGACCAAATATCCAAGCAGTTACGCTATGAACTAGTACTGCACAAATAAGAGCTACTACACTTATTATGCGAAGAGCACGTGCAGATACCTTGCCACTTTCATACTTCAGCTGTGCCCAAAGATATACACAAGACAGTATTAGATATATACCCAATACTATGATGTCCCACATTAGCGGACTTGCAAGATTTGAGTATGCAAATAGCTCCCAAAGGCGCGCAGGTTGTCCCAAATCTACTACTACAAATCCAATAGCAGCGATAGTACATGCGATAGAGGAAAATACTGCGATTTTGCTAATTGCTCCAAAACCTTGTATTCCAAATGCCTTAGGTACAGAAGATATGATTAGACCTCCTGCACTAAGACCTACAAAAAACATGAACATAGTAATGTATAAGCCCCAGCTATCAAGGTTTCTCATGGATGTTTGCACCATGCCACCTGTAAGCTGTATACCCCATAGCACAATTCCTGCTACAGCAAGTATTGCACACACCAAAATTCCTATATTTACACCCTTGTTGTTAAACAATGCACCCTTAGGCTTTGCTTGTTTTTGTTCGCCTGATGTGGGCGATTTGACATTGGCGGCAGTAGCCGCAGAAGTTGTCTCAGTCATAATTTATCCCCTTACCTGCAGTTATTCGAGATAGTAGGTGGAAGGTTTTGTACCACGATCAGGTAACAGTTGTTTATATGCACGCGTAGATATTAATTTTGATACTTCCGAATTGGGATCGTCTAAATCACCATAAAAGCGCGCATTTCCCGGACAGAGAACCATACAAGCAGGTTTTTCTCCCCTAGCAAGTCTCTGGTAGCAGAATGTGCATTTCTCAACTACGTGCTTTTGGTGTTTAGGTATATCAATATCACCCGTTGCAAAATCCAACGCATATTTTGGTTCTTCCCAATTGAAGCTACGCACGCCTGTGTAGGGGCAAGCGCTTATACACATACGACACCCGATGCACTTGTCGTAATCTTGTCGCACAACACCAGTTTCTTCGTCTCTGTAAGTTGCTCCTACTGGGCACACCTTAACGCAAGCCGGGTTCTCACAATGCTGACAAGTAATGGTTATGGGTTGAATATAGTTATTGGGATAAGTACCCCCCGGCGAATCAAGCACTTCAGAACCCTGCGTTAGTGTACGATTCCACCACACACCTTGTGGAACATTATTAGCAGCTTTACATGCAACCTCACATGTATGACAGCCTATACATCTTTTTAAGTCTATGACCATTCCGTATTTCATATCTCTCAAGCCCCCTCATATTTCTCTACTTCGCATAAAGCATCGAAGTAATAATTGTTATAGAACGCCGGGTGAACATGATTCGATGTAAGGTCTGAACTGCATCCTTTTACATGTTCGAAAGCTTGAAATCCTTTTGGATATACAACCATTCCTGCTCTTATACCGTTATTGATTTCAGCACGAGCTACCATTTCGCCTCGGTCGTTATAAGCGCGAACCATGTCGCCAGTTTTTATGTCACGCGCCGCAGCATCTTGAGGACTTAATCTTATAGTGGCTTCTGGTCTAAGTTCACGCATCCAATCGCAACTATAGAATTGCGTATGAGTGCGGAATCTGTTTCGTATAGACGTAAATATAAGAGGATATTTCGCAAACAGAGGATTTTCTTCCCAGGCTTCCATAGGAGGCTCAAAATGAGGCAGATGCTCTAGACTTTCATCAAACACATCGCCATCGTCTGCACCTTCCCACGCAATAGATCTACTAACATCTTCAAGATAGAATTCAAACTTACCAGTAGGAGTCGTGTATTTACCGCCTGCTCCTTGTATCTCTAAACCACCCTCTGCTGTAACAAATACTTTTTCTTTACGCAGACGATCCATTGTGAACCCATACATCTGAGCTAATTTGTTATCAAAATGGTCATCAAGGAATTCTGCAGCAGTCCACGGCATATCAAAGCCCATGCCTTTTGCCAAAAGCTGCGCAATTTCGTAGTCGGGCTTACTCTCGTACAGCGGCTCAATTGCTTTCTCTTGTATGTTTATGAATGGAGTCTGGTTGCCCATTACGATATCTTCATATTCAAACCATCCGGCAGTTGGAAGAACATAGTCAGCATGCCGCGCAGTATCTGTCATTTCATGATCGGCAACTACAACCAAATCCATACCGTTATACATACGCAACGTGTCTAAACGATTTGTTATATTCGCCAATGCATTACTTTTAGCCAGCAAGAAGCTGTGCATATCAACCGGAACGTCCCCGAGTTTCTTTGTATCAAATACTTTGGTTAACTTAACGTTTGGAATAGAAGGACCGGGCGTTACGCCTTTGACTGTTGCAATTTTAGGATTATTTACCGCGTAAGACAATTGGCACGGTATAGTGCCGCTCATGCCGGCACCTTTTTTGCCATAATTGCCCGTAATGGCAAACAGTGCGAGTGCGGCATGATAACCCTTATGTCCGCCTGCATAGTGGTCAACGCCAAAACCACACCATAGTGTAGTTGGACCCATGTTAGCAACACGATCGGCTATTTCCACTATAGTATCAGCCGGAATGTCGCAAACTGTTTCTGCCTTTTCTGGCGTCCATTCCTGCACTGTATCAACGAGAAGTTGATATGCTGGAGACACTTTAAACCCATTTATGTCATATGTGCCTTCAATAGCAGGATTTACTGATTGACCCGCAACAGATTGCGTCTGAGAATCGGCATCCCATACAACAATTGGATCTATCATTGTGGGCTTGCCTGTAGTGGTGCTTATAGGACCCTCTGTTGGCGCTACACCCAAATCGCTCATGCGCAAGTACTTACCATTTTCTTTCACAAGGTATGGTGCCACGGTGTTTTTAATTAAGAAATCTCTGTCTATCCAATCATTATCAGTACATACTTTTATTAAAGATAAGAAAAACGCAGTATCGGTACCGGGCTTAATAGGAACAAATTGATCGCATTTAGAAGAAGTTATGCTGTAAACAGGATCAACATGGATGAGTTTTGCTCCTCTGTCGTGCGCCTCCATAACGAATTTAAAATCTACAACATTTGCCTCAGCTGGATTACATCCCCAAAGCAACACGGTTTTTGCATCCATATCATTTATATGAGTGTTACCTGCTAGATATGGGGTCATTCCGACCACTTTAACCGACATACCCAGTCCGGCTCCGTCAAAATTTCCATTAGTTGTTGACGCGCCCGTTAATCTTGCAAGGTAGTTATAGCCGCCATAGCCTATTTTTCCTTGGCTGCCCGTACCCTGAGAGATTACTATACAGTTTTTCCCATATTTTTCTTGCAGTTCTTTCCATTTGGAAGTTATATCATCTATGGCTTCCTCCCAGCTGATACGCTCCCAAACCCCTTCGCCACGCGCCGTACCCGCCACACGTCGCATAGGATATTTCACGCGCTCAGAGTTATAAACACGCTGCGGGTGGCTTATTCCTTTCGAGCATATCCTGTTGTATTCAGGAATAGGGAATTCAGCCATATCGACGTTTGCAATATTACCGTCACGCTTTCTTATCTTAAGTCTGCATCCGCCCATACAATTACCGCGACATTGACCGAAGTAAATTTCTTCATCAACTGCAGCATTGCTTTGCTTAGTTTCCGCGAAAGCCTGTAGCGTGTTTGTAGCTGACGCACCCACAACTGCCGCCATGCCGGCTGTTACCGCTGTGGTTTTTAGAAAGCTACGTCGAGTTAGACCTGTCTTGCCTTGAATCGTGTCCGACATGTTTTCTCCTCTCATTCTTACTTATAAGAATGCTCTAGGAAATCTTGCAGGCACCCGCACAACAATTCCCTATATGTTTGTCTACAGGGTATCTGCGGGATTTCCTTAAAATGAGAATCGGCCGATTATTTGATTGTCATATTATCACAATGTATTGCGACAATCAATCGTTATTTGATGACAAATTGATATTTTTATTGCTGAATTGCCCTAAAGGTCGTTCGCAAACTTCTTGGTGCGAAAAACTACGCTGAATTCCTATGGTCCATACGGCTGCGCACCATAGATAAAATAGCATCATCACTCATACCGGCATTCGAGCCGGCACGAATCATCTCATCTACCAGCGAGGTTAGCGAATCATCTATCGCAACTATTTCTTTACCCTCTATTTCGGCTACAAAAGTGCCGCGACCTTTCCGTGTAGATATATAGCCCTCGCGCTCTAAGTCCATATAAGCCCGATTAACAGTGTTGTAGCTTATATCCAGATCGACTGCCAACGCGCGCACCGTGGGCAATCTGTCTCCCGCTTTGTATTCCCCCGAAGCAATAAGATACGCTAGGCGATTTCTAACCTGCATCCAAACTGGTAGTCCACTTTCGTAGTTTATCTCTAGCGTTTCAATTCCACCCATTGAAGTTTTTTCCAAAAGAGCATCCCAGTTGTTGTCAATTTTTGCCTTTTTCAAACCCATTCCCCTATGCCTAAATTAATCGTTCTAACTATTTAAGCCCTGTATTAATTGATCCATAGCAGATTCAGCTGTTTCACTTGTCCCAGACAACGAGCTAGGCAGCGTAACTACAGCACTGTTAGACCCCTTTACAGTATCGTATTGCAGCAGTAACGTGCGCAGACGCAAAGCGGCATCCGGATCATTATAGACCGATGCCGCATCTTTAAGAATTTCAGCTATGTCAACTTCTGCACCCACCACAGCCATACGCGCGCTTTTCATACGATCAGCCTGCGCCTCAAGTGACATAACTTCCTGAAGTTCATCTGGCAAAACTATATCGCGTACCCTAACCGATATAATATCTACGCCCCAATTAGACACCTCTTTTTCTATTGCTTCTTTTATCTCTATGTCTAGCTGGTCGCGCCGCAGCGCCACTTCCGCCACACCCGAGCGCCCAATAGCCTCGCGCATCGCCGTTTGCGCCAGAAAAACTACAGCACTGTAGTAATCTTCTACCTCGATACAAGCCTTTTCAGCATCCCAGACAACCCAATAAAGCACCGCGTCTATGTTTATAGGAACAAGATCGGCTGTAAGCGTTTTCTCAGCTGAAAATGGTGTTGCCACTATTCTGTGATCTATACGAATTGTGCCGTGCTCTATAACCGGAATGGTGAAATAAAGCCCGGGTCCGGCTATTCTGTTAAATTCCCCAAACCGCAAAACTACAACCTTTTCCCACTGAAGTGCAATATGAAAAGACGAAACCATAAATAGACCGGCAATCAACATGCATATTATGGTGCCAACACCCACATAGCCTAAGCCAAACCAAGATATCGCCCATACCAAAACACACGCAACAACAAATAAAGTAATGCTGAAAATTATTGCGCCATTTCGCGATGAACGCTTGGGTAAATACCCCGGTGTTTTACGGAACGCCCGAGTATCTGCATCGGCTCGATCGGCTTTATCGCTTTTCCGAAAGATGCTCATACAAGCTCCCTTCCTGAAAGTTGTACGTTATACGTAAATGACAGAACTGCTAAATCCGGTTCAGCCGCATCAGATTTGACCGGAAGATTGAAAGCTTTAGATACATTCTGAGTAATGTCGTACACGCCAGCCTGCACAAAGCACACACGCAACGCTAAAGCGCCAGTAAGCGCAAAAAGCACCACCCATAACACAAGCGCACTAGATAAACTTTTAACAATAATAATTTCCATAACAACAGGACCCACTAACCCGCATAAAAATACTCCTGCCCAAAAAATCCATGCTAAATCGCCAATCAACAAGGCATCGGTAGAGGTAACAGATGCAGACATGCTTTTCGCTATAAACAGATACGCAATAATGGACACAGTCTCTAGCATCACAACTATCATATCGGTTCTGCAAAGCCACACTACTACCCGATATTTTCGAGCGCTATCTCTGGTATTCACAAAAACACTACCTAAAAGCACCAATGCAACACCGCTAGAAATAGAAGACAACAAAAACACAACGGGCAATAGCGGATTCATCCAGAATACAATTGAGGGCATATTTTGAAGCAGCATTCCGGTATACACAGCTGCCACAATACCGGATACGCAGCCAACGATAGACAGCACCAAAGTACCCGCGCCGGCGGCGCTCTCCCAGCCCAAAAGCCGCCATGCGCTGTTGATTGCAGCGCAAACAAGCGCAATGGCAATAGCATAAGCGCCAACGCTCATAATAGATGGTGCGGGGGTAATGAATATATTAATGATGCGATCTAGTCTTCCCAAATCGAACACTAAACAAAGAACGGCAAACACTATGGTAATAAAGCATATCGGCCATGCTAACTTCAGAATACCTTCGAGGCAATTTTCATCTGTAAAACTGTCGGGAGAAAATGAACTTTGGTTTTGTTCGCGTGACACATGTCGCAAATTAACAATCTCTAAAATGCAGAGAACTACAAGAGAACCGGCTCCGGCTCCTCCAAGAAAAAGATAAAGTATGGTTAGTTCGTTTAGCAATGCACAACTTCCTTTTGCAGCGTGCAATATTACTATACGCATCTACTTGCAATTCTATCACCTATGACGCAATAAAATGCGACATTAAGTTTTCTCAACACCCTATTTCAAACGCAGAGCCTTAGAAGAGGTAGCACGGAGTGAAGGCTGGCAGCTTCTGAACGCAGCATCACCTCCTTGTTGATATCAATTAAAAGTGTGGACTCGCGACCGGTGCCTCGAGCGCAATGGAAACAGTATCAGCCTTACTCCCTGTGGAAAGACTTTCGCAAATTATGATTATTCGTACCTACCTACCGGGTCAATTTGATGACAGCGTTAAATGATAGAAAACTAGATCTTTAAATATCCTTCTACTTCTCCAAAACAACAGTCGCATTCCAAGCATTGAAATATATATCTAGCAGCTCATTGAGTGCATCTTCTTCTATATCAATGAATCCATCTTCCGCACTGAACAGTTCGCGAATCTTGTCCAGTGGAGAACCGACCTCTCCTATCACGCCAAGATCTTCCGTCAGCTCTTCCCATGACACATCTAAAGCTGCCCGCTCAGATAGATTTTTATACGCCATCTCCAGTTCCAATAGCAACGCCCGTAATTCAGCTGCAGACATATCTGCAGAAACCGCTTGTGTCATGCAACTAACACTCTCAGAATCATGGTGCCCAAATCGCATTCTAACCAGCGAGGGAAAATCGTGTGAAGTCTCTTCTTCCATGAATACGCGCTTTAGATTGTCTGACATCCCAATTGGATATGCGAACGCAGGATTGCCGGCAAAATACCAAGCACCATCGCATTTAACGATGCGAGCTCCCAATATTCCCTGCTCTACCCCAGACGAGCTCAACGAGTAATCCAATACTGGATATCGCTTTTTCGTATCCATATCTTCAAGAACGACCGTGCCCATCTCAGGATGCGCCCCCTCAATGGAAAAGATTGATACATAGTTGGTTTCTACAGATTGTTTAAACCCGGATAGTTCGCTGTCTGACATACCAAGCGGATTTGTTCGTATAAAATTCTCTAATGGCGAATTGTTGTTGGGCATCCTATAATCAAACAAAAACCATTCAAGTGCGAGGGCTGACACCATCTCAATCGAGTCAATGTCGTCATCATCAATATCGGGATCGACAAGGTCTATAAATTCATCTTGCGCGGTACCTACCAGCCGAGGAGCTTCACGAATGAAGTATTCAATTACTTTGCTGAATGCTAGCTTTTCGTTTTTGCTCATAGCCTTTCCTTCCGATAGTCCATATTGAGCGAACTTGCATTAATAAGCAATACGTCTCGAATTACTCTCGATAATACTTTATTTCAAAATGTTTTGAACTTATTGTCAACACTGGTTTCGGAAAGACCCCATAACGTGGAGCTCTGATAATGAGTGCTTAAAAGCTACCAAAATCCTTTGATCTCTCTGTTCGTACCTTACAATTTCTATAAGTCGCCTATTCAGAATATATGTATTTGAGTGATTTACCAACACAGCTTTGTTGAGTGCCCAAAGACTGCATTGTATCAAATTTCGGGAAGACCTAATAATAGAAGACAGCCTCTGTGAGAAGATGCAGATCTTAGAGATATATCTATATTGCATATATAACCAAAATTGAATTCACTCTAACTTTAGCCAATTTTTGTTCTCGGCATTGTTCTGCTCGTATTAGATTGATAATCATACGTTCTAGAATAAAGGCCCTCGGGAGCAATATCAATATCGCCATCAGCCCAAGTAAGAACTCCATGATCTATAGAAAAGTCATTGAATACCTCGCGATTAGCAAAGGGCTTAAATACGTCGTATTGCAAAAGTTCACTCGCGTCAAACAAACGCGTTTCTCCCGTACTAAAAGTTACAAGCATGCAAAGATCGTCAACTATTTTCGCATCTTTTACCTTAATAAAATCAACTGGTGTACTAGCATGTATATGCCCATCAATAACATACATAGAAAAGCTCCATTTCCTACGAAAGAGGCTCTATTTTCGAAAATGCCTCTTTCTTAACAGCAGAATTCCAAGCTTGATAAACCTCATCTTCATGCAAAGCCAACCAACCATTTAACAATCTATACTGCTTTAATGGCAAAGACCCTGCAAGCACTTCACCGTCTAGAGAAACAACAGCTTCTTCCTCACCATAAAATACATGTACATGGGGCTTATGATGCTGCGATGCATCATCATAGTACATGCGAATTATCAACCCATAAAACCTACTGAGTTCTGGCACTGCCATCCTCCACAAACAATAAAACATCGCTTTGTAATTACAAACGCAAATCTACAATTCCCATATTTTATATCTTCCAATTTCTAAGTAGCACAATAAACAAACATTAAATTCAAAACACCAGCTTTCTTTATCAAAAGCTGGGAATCTGCAAAAGTGCGCTTAAAAGCTACCGAAATCCTTTGATTTCTCTGTTGGTGCCTTACATTTTCTATAAGTTACCAATTCAGAATATATATATTTGAGCGATCTACCAACACAGTTTTGCCGAACGCCCAATAACTATCATTTTTATACATTAGCAAACTTCAAATTCTCTATATTACATAATTGTAATTTTTCCACCTACGATCTTCTTTATTGATTAATTAAAAAGCAGGATTCTGAATCTATCGATTCTCTTACCGACTCAAACACTTTGCCAGTTTTTGTTGCTGCGGCTGGCTGCATATCGGAATACTTATTTTTTATAACTTCGTGTATCAAATTAATAGCAATACGCATTCTGTCATTTTCATCAGCTTCGACAAGAATATTGTTTCGATCCATATAACCTATAGCATTAAGAATAATTATATTTGCAGAATTTAAAAAATGGAACTCTTCAACTTTGTTGGTCAGATCAGCTAATTTCATTTTCATATATACAGCAAATTCGTCATTATCGGGATTGCGACGAAACCTTCAAAACTTTGTCAAAACTGCCGACACCTTTGAATGCATCTCCCAAGCCTTTTTAACATCGAATTTTGTGAATTGCCCCACATGTTTTAAGACTTACCCCAAAGTTGTGAAGCTCATAAACACCACAGCCGCTATACTCGAAAAGCAATAGAATGCCGAAACTTTCAGTTCAAAGAACGGGCAACAAAAACGTTGCCCGCACTTAGTTAAATTTAGATTGAGTATCAGCTAAGCCATGATCGATAAGATAAGGTAGTGCTTGCGCGCCTAATGCGCATCCTTGCTGAAATTCTATAGCAGCATCCGCCTTAGGACGGCTTAATACCCAATCGATTACAGGCATTCGTCCGGGAGGTCTACCAATTCCTATACGCACGCGATACCAATCGCGCGTGCATAGTTTTTCCGCAATAGAACGCAAGCCGTTATGCCCTGCCAAACCACCACCAAATTTCACCCGAATAGCGCTAGGGGCTATATCTAAATCGTCGTGAACTACTATGAGGTGATCGGGTTCAATACCGTACTTCTTCATTAGCTGCGATACAGGTCCACCCGATGTGTTCATAAAACTTTGCGGCTTAGCTAATATCAGTTCAAAGCCGGAATACTTTACATGCGCCGTCTCCGAACCGCATTCGTTTTTCCAATAGTTAGCACCTAATTCCTCTGCCAGCAAATCGATAGTGTCAAATCCTGCATTGTGCCTAGTATGTGCATAATCCGACCCGGGATTGCCAAGCCCCGCCAATAAATACATATCAGAGTGCAAAATCTGGGTCGAACAAATCTGACACGCTGCCATTTTCGTAAACATTCGATATAGCGCGGGCAAACAGTGGCGCAACGCTAACTATTTTTATTTTGCCGCTCTGTTTTTCTAGCGGCACAGGAATAGTGTCGCATGCCACAACTTCCTCAACATCTGCATTTTCTAAACGCTCGTATGCCGGACCGCTAAACACGGGATGCGTACAGCAGATATAAACCTGTTCAGCGCCTTTAGATTTCAATGTATCGGCTGCAGCAGCTATAGTGCCACCTGTGTCTATCATGTCGTCGTTGATAATACATATCTTGCCTTTAACATCGCCAATTAGGGCAGTTATTTCGGCTTTGTTGTGCCCCGGACGCCCTTTATGCATTATCGCCAAATCAGCTTCTAGCATGTCGGAGAGTTTCTTAGCAGCTTTTGCGCGACCAACATCGGGCGAAACTACACATATCTTATCTTGTGGGAAATTCTTTGCCCGGAAATAATCAGCCAAAATGGGCAGCGCCGTTAAGTGGTCTACAGGCATGTCGAAGAAACCCTGTATCTGACCTTGGTGAAGATCGATTGTCATAACACGATTTACCCCAGCTGTGGTTATCAAATTCGCAACCAATTTCGCAGTAATAGGCTCGCGCGCCGCAGCTTTGCGATCTTGTCGGGCGTACCCATAATGCGTAATTACGGCAGTTATTGTGCGCGCCGATGCACGCTTGGCAGCATCCGCCATTATGAGAAGTTCCATCAACGCATCGTTTACGTGTTCTCCTGCAACCGACTGAATAAGAAACACATCGGCTCCGCGCACGCTCTCTAAATAGCGAGCGTATATTTCGCCATTTGCGAATTTTTCCAGCTTAACGTTGCCTAAACTAACACCTAAATGATTCGCTATCTTCTCGGCTAATTCAGGTGCAACCGACCCCGAAAATAGCGCCATGAATTTCTTCATCTCGGTCATGTAAGCTCCTTCGTCTTTTTAGGCATCTACATAAGCTGCAGCAAAATTATACTTGCTCTGCATAATTGTAACGACACAACAGCAATAAGCTAGAGTGTTTTGTCTACTTCTTGGCATGTTTACAAGCCCAGTCTTCTATGATGCGCTCACGTGCACGCGCAACAGCTAGTGCTGAGTCGGGTACATCTTTTGTTATTACCGAGCCGGCGCCTACAACCACATTAGATCCAATATTTACAGGTGCCACCATCATAGTGTCAGATCCTATAAATGAATTATCACCTATGGTTGTGGGATGTTTATGGGCACCGTCGTAATTGCAAGTTATACTACCGGCTCCTATGTTTACCCCCGAACCCATAACAGTGTCGCCTATATAGGAAAGATGCGGCACTTTAGAAGATGGTCCTATGGTTGACTTCTTTATTTCCACATGAGTGCCAGCCTTCGCGTTTTCCATAAGGTGAGCACCGGGACGCAAATAAGCGCGCGGACCACACGTAGCACCGTCGTCTATACGTGCTTCTATAGCAACCGTTTCATCTATTACACAGCCGCATCCCACAATCGTATCGGTCAGACGGCAATTGGGACCTATTGTGCAATCTTGCCCTATTTCGGTATTGCCCATCAACATTACGCCGGGCAAAAGTTCTACATCAGCGGAAATTTTTACATCCGGACCAATCCACACCATATCAGGAGCCATCATAGTAACTCCATTCTGCATATGAGCGGTGTTAATGCGGCGCTGCATAGCGCGCGATGCCTCCGAAAGCTGAACTCTGGAATTCACGCCCATGCATTCTTCGGAATCTTCAGCCAAAACAGCAATGACGCGCTTACCAGCATTGCGCAATATAGCCAACACATCTGTCAGATAGTACTCACCAGCAGCATTGTCATTCCCAACTTGGCGCAAAGCATCAAACAGCAGTTTGCAATCGAAGCAATAAAAGCCTGAATTGCATTCACATATTGCAGCCTCTTCATCACTTGCATCTTTTTGTTCTACTATGCGCTCCACTTCGCCAGCAGGCGTTCTAACTATGCGCCCATAGCCAAACGGATTTGACATTTTCATGCTAAGCACCGCACAGGCTGCCTTTTCTTTTTCGCGCGCAAACACCAACTGCTCTAGCGTACTTGCGCTAATCATGGGGCAATCGCCCGACAGCACCAACACTGACCCATCAAAATCAGCCAAAGCTGTCTGTGCGCACATAACAGCATCGCCTGTTCCAAGACGCTGCGGCTGCTCTACGGCAATTGTGCCATCCACCAAAGGCTTGACCACATCGCTACCGTGACCAACAATGCTTACAATCGGATTTGCCCCAGCACTACGCGCCGCTTCCACAACCCATTGCACAAGTGGTCTTCCCAATATCTCATGCGCAACTTTAGGTTTTTTTGATTTCATGCGCGTGCCTTCGCCTGCACAAAGAATAATAGCCGCAGTCTGCATAAACCGCCTCCCCAGCATGTCGAACCGAATTCAGTAAGAGTGTATATCCTTTTTGACTGATTATGCGCGAGCATTGGTATACTCGGCACATATAAGTCGCGTGATGCGACACACACGATTAACCGGAGGGAATGATGGAAGGCTTCGAATTGATATCGACCGGCGCATGGTCGATAATTCCACCGCTTCTGGCGTTGGGATTGGCGCTTATCACGAAGGAAGTGTATTCATCGCTTACCGTGGGCGTCTTTGTGGGAATGATCATCTACCAGTTCACCCTAAATGGGGCAGGCGGTGAACAGCTTATCGCATCGTTTACCATGGTGCCGCAGATGATGGCTGAGCAAATTGCCGGCAATGGAGCGCTGTTGCTGTTCCTTGCCTTGCTGGGAGCGCTAACGGTAGTTATAGCCGTATCTGGCGGCTCCCGCGCCTATGCCGAATGGGTTTCGCAGCACATCAAAAATGCACGTATGGCATCTATTCTTACGGCGATATTGGGCATTATTATTTTCGTTGACGACTATTTCAACTGCCTAACCGTGGGTGCCGTTATGCGCCCCGTCACCGACCGTTTCCGTATCAGTCATGAGAAACTTGCGTGGATTATTGACTCCACAGCAGCTCCGGTTTGCATTATTGCGCCGGTATCCTCGTGGGCAGTAGCAGTGGGTGGATATTTGGGCGAAGGCGGATTTAACACTTTCGTTGCGTCTATCCCCTACAACCTTTACGCGCTGCTAACTATATTCTTTGTTTTCTTTATGCTTGCCATCAATGCCGACTTCGGTCCGATGCGCGCAGCAGAAGCAGCAGCAAGATGCAACGAAACGCCCGCAGAAGATGCCATCGAGCAAAGAAAGCTAGAGGCGGCTGCAAAAAAGCAAGCCAACTTACTTAAAGTTGCTGCCGGCAACAAGATTCCAAGCGACGATTGCGCAAATCCGAATTTGCCGCCTAAGGTAACAGAGCGCGCCGATATAGAAGACGCAGCGCATGGCGCAATTGAACAATACAAAGGTCTTAGCATATCGGAAAAGGGTAAAGTTTCCGACTTAGTTCTTCCAATTATCGTGCTTATTATCTTCTCAATTCTAGGAATGCTTTACTGTGGCGGTTTCTTCGAAGGGGTAGACTTCGCTACAGCGGTTGGCGAAAACCCTGTTATGGGCTTATGTATCGGTGTCTGTGTGGCATTGGTATTTGCAGCCGCAATGTTCTTACCGCGCAAACTAACAACGCTTGGTGGCTTCATGGATGCCATGTCAGAGGGCGTGCGCTCTATGGTAGGTGCCATTATGATATTAGTTTTAGCGTGGTCGCTTGGTGGAGTGTGCCGTTACTTGTTGGGTACTGGCGAATTTGTTTCCAGCTTCTTAAACAATATGGGAGTAGGGCTTGACTTACTACCAGCAATCATATTTGTTGTTGCAGCATTTATCGGTTTTGCAATGGGAACATCTTGGGGCACAGTAGCTCTTATCCTACCTATAGTTATAGGTGTGTTCGACGCATCCGATCCACTATTCTTGGTGGCAGTAGGTGCCACGCTTGCAGGCGCTGTTTATGGCGACCATATCTCGCCTATCTCCGATACAACCATTCTGTCTTCGGCAGGTGCACAGTGTAACCACCTGCGCCATGTAGCAACACAGATTCCTTACGCAACTACAGTTATGGTTATTTGCTTTATCGGATATATAGTTGCCGGATTCACCAAAAACCCATGGATATCACTTGGTCTAGGTGCGGTTCTGGTAGTTATAGCAGTTCTTGTACTTCATAAAATAAGCGAACGTAAAGCACAGGCAGAGCAAGCAGCGGAATAACCCTGCGCACAATCTAAACGCAAAGAAGCGGCACACAGCGATGCCGCTTCTTTTTTGCTCTAGTAACAGCTATTAACACAAATTGGTAACTCGTAGATTACAAATTGTAAACACCCCAGCACTAGTCCACTATTTTGACGTAATAGTCTTGTATCTTTTATTAAATTTGCATGCAGGCAATACCGGTCGCGCAGGCAAATACATATAGAAGACCACACCGATCACTGGGGTTCAATTGTTTTTAAAAGCATCCATAGACTACGGATTAAGAATGCTTCTCTACCTTGCCAAGCATGATCGGGTCTGCTCTTCCAAAGAGATATCTGAAAATATGCTTATTCCGCGCGACTATCTAATTCAACTGGCTCAAATAGAGCGCCACGCTGGGCTAATAGAGTCGCGCCCCGGAAAAAATGGCGGTTATATTATTTCTAAACCCGCAAACGAAATAACTCTGCTTGAAATTCTTAATGCTATAAATAATGGCGAAGACGAAATGGAAGAACCAAAACACGATATTGCAAGTGCGCGCCACACTAACGACGAAGTGACGCATATGCTAGATATTGTGACAAGCAGCTATGCAGCATTCCTAGACAGCATCACGCTAGACATGCTATCGAAATGCTTCGATGGAACAGTAAATGCCGAAGCATATTTGGCAGATCGTTTAAAAGAGGAAAGCCAGCGTCTTACGCAAAACCTAGCAACTGCATAATAAATAAAGCTATGGTTAAAGCAGCCACCACAAAAACGGCAGCCCACAACAAAAGCTTTGCCACTTTTCCACTCTTGTAATTCCCCATAATGCGCTTGTCCGCCGAAATTAGCGCCATAAACGCCAACAACACAGGCAAAATAACGCCATTCACAAACTGAGCCGTTAACATCATGCCCATCAAATCCATATTAGGTATAAGCACGACCGCTGCCGCAAGCAATACAACTCCGGTAAATATACCTTTAAATGCCGGTGCCTCGCGCCACTCATATGACACTCCGGCTTCCCAACCAAACGCCTCGCAAATTACGAATGCAGTAGTAAGTGGCAACACACATGCCGCCAAAAACGATGCAGCTACAAGCCCTATAGCAAACAGAGCCTGAGCATATTGACCTGCAAATGGAGCTAGCGCCTGCGCAGCATCAGATGCGCTCTCTACAGCAATACCTTGCGGGAATAAAACAGCGCCCGTTGTAACTATGATAAACCAAGCTATAACGCATGCCGCAATAGACCCAGAAATCGCATCCACTTTTTGCGAGAACAAATCTTCTGTAGCTAAACCTTTTTCCACCACATTACTCTGCGTAAAGAACATCATCCACGGTGCTATGGTGGTACCTATCATAGCTATAACCAACGACACAAATGCAGGCTGAGCACTAAATGCTGGCAATACAGTGGAGCGTAGCGCCTCGTTCCAATTAGGACCAGCCATAAACGCTGCCACAATATAAGTTATAAACACCAATGAAAGCACCAAGAAAACTCTTTGCACTCGCTTATACGACCCGCCAGCTATAAGCACCCATACAGCCACAGCCGCCACAGGAACGCTAATATACTTCGATACACCAAACATTTCCATGCCCGACGCTATGCCAGCAAATTCCGAAAACGTAGTAGCAACATTGCCAATAAGCAGCGCACACATTGCTAGTGTGGTAAGTCTTATTCCGAAACGCTCGCGTATAAGCGCCGCGAATCCCTTACCAGTAACAGCGCCCATTTTCGACGCGGTTATCTCTACAAGAATAAGCAGCAAGCACATAATTGGTATAACCCAAAGTGTGCCAAATCCAAACTGAGCACCAGCTGTAGAGTATGTAGAAATTCCACCGGCATCGTTTCCTGCCATGGCAGTAATAATGCCCGGACCCATGGCTGCAAGCACTAACAGTATTTTGCTGCGACGCTTTTCAGGCACTTTGCAAACCTATCGTTTGAAATATCTGAATTAAGACTAGCGTATACAAAACCAAACCCAGAATGCCAGCAAGCACATATCCGCCTATGCGTAGAATATTGCGCTGCTTCTTTTCCGACACTCTATCTTCCTCTATGGCATCCCATGCATCTTCGGTGGTAACTATTCCAAGCATCGCACCGCGCTCGTCCACAACGGGCATGGCGGGTATATCGTATTTGAAAATGTCGGCTACAACATCTTCTTCGGTTTCGTCGGGTGGCACACTTATAACATCTGTATACATTATGTTGGCAAGACGTGCATCGTCTGCAGACAATACAAGTGTACGCATAGACAGTACGCCTACCAGTTTTCCATAGTTATCGGTAACGTATACATAATGCACAGTGGGGAAATCTTCTGACAAATCGCGCAAAACACCTATTGTTTCACGGACGGTAGAATCGCTTTGCACGGCAACAAACTGGGTAGTCATCATGCCGCCAGCTGTGCCGTCCTTAAAGCCCAAAAGTCGCCGTATTTCAGCAGCATCATCCATACCCATTAGACGAAGCAGTGTTTCCGCTTTTTCGTATGAAAGATCGCGCACAATATCGGCAGCATCATCCGGATCCATGTTGCCTATCAGCCGAGCAGCCGTAGCATCATCTAAGTCGTCCAAGAATTCCGCTTGTACTTCATCTTCCATCTCTGATACAGCTTCGGTACGCGAAGATTCATCTAAGTGCTCAAACACGGCAGCACGCTGCTGCGGATCAAGCTGCTCTAAAATGTCAGCCACATCCGCCGGATGCAATTCGTCTAAGCGCCTATGAGTTACAGAAAGCTGCACTTCCGACAAGTCGCGATCTAGCAAATCCATATAATTCCAAGCAATTATCTGCTCGTCTAACTTATGTCGAAATAGTTTTGATATTGCAACCGCAGCGCGTTCTAGCAAAGGATGCAGACCGCGCAATATGCCACGCGCGCCAACTTCCGCACCCAAAAGACGCAGCTGCGTGCCCGAAGGAGACAACTTTAAGTCGTTCACGCGAACAACTTTCATGCCCTGCGTATCTACAATTTGCCTATTCATCAAATCGCGCGCTAAAAGCACTTCTGTAGGTTGTAGATAGCTAAATCGTATATCGGGCGACTCAACGGCTAGCGTAATGCCGTCATCGTCAAACTTATCAACATACTTGCGCCAAGAGATCATAAACGGAACATTGCCCGGTCCCTTAAACGCCAAACTTGTTATTCGGGGAAACATTTCCCCAGTTGAAATAGCGAGATCGGAAACAACCCCGATCTTCTCTTTGCCGGAATCCACAACAGGCTTTCCCAGCATTCGAGATAAATATAGCACGACCTTCCCCTAACTAACCCACGCATGCAACCTTTCCGGCTGCTAAGAGACGCCATGCAGCCGAAGGTTACATACTGTGAGGCTTCTGTTTTCGAACCTTCAAGAATGAACCTTTCACGAATCGGACAAATTAAAGCTGGCGGAGGAAGTAGGATTCGAACCCACGGTACCTCTCGGCACAACAGTTTTCAAGACTGCCGCCTTCAACCACTCGGCCATTCCTCCGCTTGTATAAAGCCGCTTTTTTGCGGTTTGAACAGAATACCACAAACAATGCATTGCTATAAGAATGTATTGTCCAGATACAAAAAATGCAATTTTTCGCTTAAGCCGATATATCCGCCGGATCAAACGGAACGCCATCGCGTTCACAGCGCATCTGATGACGTCTTTGCATGCAAATAGATGCTATTCCGCCGCCGGGAACCAAATAAGTGCTTTTATAACCACAGTTTCCATATCCGCTGCAAGAGCGACACTTTATATCATTCAAAGAAAACCCATCTAAAACCGCATCATCTAATATACGAAGGCTGCCTTTGGGTTTAGGTCTGCCAGTTGGTGCTTCTGTCATAACATCTCCTCGTATATTGGCTAATTCCCGGATGCTATTCTAAAAAATTGGCGCATCTTGGTAAAGTTCAAAACCAATCTAGTTTTATCTGAGTTTAGCGCATATCTATAGGCACATATTTTCGCGGTGACACACGTGCGCTGGCATATGCAGGACGAATTATGCGCTTGCCGCTAACCACTTCTTCAAAACGATGTGCCGCCCACCCAGCCATTCTGGCGCACGCAAAAAGCGGCGTATATAAATCTTCCGGTATTCCCATCATTGAATACACGAATCCTGAATACATATCTACATTGGCACAAAGCGCTTTCTCGATGCCGCGACCCTGCGTAATAATTTCCGGCGCCAAACGCTCAATCGTTTCTAGCAGACGATATTCGGCTTCATATTCGCTACCTTTAGCCAGTTCGCTTGCAAAACGCTTGCATACCACAGCACGTGGGTCGCTAAGTGTGTAGACAGCGTGTCCTATACCATATATAAGACCGGTATGGTCGTAAGCCTCTTTGTTTACTATGCGCCGCAAATAATCGGCTACAGCACCTTCATCTTCCCAGTTAGACACCTCGCGCTTTATTTCTTCGTGCATGGCGCGCACCTTATGATTAGCGCCACCGTGTCTATAGCCTTTTAGTGACCCGATGGCAGCAGAATATGCCGAATACGGATCGGTGTCGGCGCTGCTAAGCACACGCGTTGTGAAAGTTGAATTGTTGCCGCCGCCGTGCTCGGCATGCAGACACAGCATTACATCTAGCATACGCGCTTCATCTTGCGTGAAGTGGCGGTCGGGGCGCAACATGCTAAGAATAGTCTCGGCACTGGATTGCCCTTTAATAAAACGATGCATAATCATAGATTCGTGATAGAAGCGCGCGCGCTTGCTGTAGTAAGAAAGCACCATTATGCGTGGCAGGCGGCTAATTAGCGAAAGTGCCGTATGTATTTCATGTTTGGCTGTGCGCTCTTCAGCGTGCGAATCATATGCATACAGATGCAAGATTGAGCGCGACAGCACATTCATTAAGTTGCGCGGCGCAATTGGCATTATCGTATTCGCCGTGAAACCGTCGGGCAGTTCGCGCTGTAAATCTATAGCATCAACAAATTTATCGAGATTGTCTTGCGTAGGTAAGTCGCCCATCAAAAGCAAATAGCACAGCTCTTCGAACGCAAAGCGTTTTGAGGCGTCAACATTGCCTAACAAGTCGTACAATTCGTATCCGCGAAGACGCAAAGAACCTTCTATGGGAACACGAACGCCATCCACAATCTCGTAGCCGTTAACTTCCGATATATTGGTAATTCCGGCAATAACGCCAGTACCATCCGAATTGCGAAGCCCGCGCTTAACGTTTTTATTTTTGTAAGCGCTAGCAGGAATCTGATTCACCTCTTCAAAGGTGCCATACAGCCCAACACGACACGTCTCTTCGGGATGAATTTCTATCGTGTCGGCTTCCCCAACTTTTATGCGGCTGTCATCGTCCGCTATTAGATTTTCATCTATCTCTATAACCATTGTGAGCTCCTAAAAATGTTTCGCTCATTCTACTCTTTCATTGTGCCTATCACAGTCTTACTAAAATCTTTTACTTAAAACTGTTGACACTTCGTTCGCTCTAGTACAAAATATCATTTGCTGAAAATCGTGCGCCATTACCTCAGCTGGATAGAGGAGCTGACTACGAATCAGACCGTCGGGGGTTCGAATCCCTCATGGCGCACCATCTTTTTACTGAAGAAATCCTATGAATTACAAAACCGTAATCCCGTTTTGAAAAGCCTAACTTTTCCTGTTATAACCGGAAAAGTTTTGATATACGAATACTTTTCCTAGTATAACCGGAAAAGATTCCAACTGAAAAACTAACAAGTCCTGCAGCTTCGACAATCCATTCGCGGCATATAGGTAGAAAGGTGTGTCTGTTTTAGTCGATTGCATATGGATAGGGCGCGCTGTGATGGAACTCTGACCAAACCAGACCGTGTGGTTGCCTTCGTCACTTTTTAGGTGAAAAATGGTCAAAACTTCCGACTTTCCACAGTCTATAATGCCAAATTACGCCAATTACGAATCAAAATGGAATTGGAGAACCCTGTTTACCCAGTGTTCTCCACAATTCAAGTTAGCTATGTGGCGCTATGACCATGGAAAGCTGGAAGTTTTGACCATTTTTCTTCATCTTGCCGCCGCAGATTGCACATTTTCTAGTAAACACTGCTCACACCTGTTCATAACTGACTTTTTCTTAGAAAAAGTCAGTTATGAACAGGCATATCAAGTGAGAATTAGGCGCACTTTTTCCCATTCGCAAAACCATAAGCGCTCTTTGACAAAAATTAGACTTGCAATTTAAAGTCAGATTAATCTAGTATACGTACCTGCGACGAGGTCCTGACCGCGGCAATCCGACTAGAGAACCGCAGATAAGCCGATCTCGTCGCTATTTTTCATATGCTTGGTAAACAGATATTTCCCATTGCTTGCGAGTATTTTTAGCAACTGTATCAAGAACCAATCCAACAGTTAGAGAAAGCGCGCCGCAAAGCACCAATGCCACAGCCAACAAAGCCGTTGGGAAGCGCTCCACCAAATGCGTAACTGTAAATTCTGCAATAACTGGTATGCCGGCAACTAGTCCTAAAATAACAAACAGCAGCGCAAGCCATCCAAAGAAAGCCATAGGTTTATAGTCTTTGAATAGCGACGCTATGGCCATCAGCACTTTTGCGCCATCCCCAAATGTTGACAACTTCGACTCGCTGCCCTCGGGTCGATCGCGATAATCAATCGGTACGTCCACAATGCGCCAACGCTTATCTACTGCATGAATAGAAAGCTCTGTTTCTATCTGAAACCCTGAAGACAACACAGGCATCGTTTTTACAAACACGCGAGTAAAAGCGCGATACCCCGTCATTACATCCTCAAAGGCATACCCATAAATTACCTTTATAAGCCAGCGCACCAAGTCGTTGCCAAACCCATGAAAAGCACGGTCATTTTCTTCGCCATAGCTACCATTTGACAATCTGTCGCCCACAGTCATATCGGCTGCACCGCAATAAAGCGGCTCAAGCAACGCAGGAGCCGATTCAGCCGGATAAGTATCGTCTCCGTCTACCATTATGTAATAGTCAGCCTCTACATCGCGAAACATCTGGCGTACTACGTTACCCTTGCCCTGCCTAGGCTCCATGCGCACAATAGCACCGTGCTCACGCGCTATTTCTGCCGTTTTATCGCTTGAGTTGTTGTCGTAAACATACACATCAGCCAAGGGAAGCGTATGGCGAAAATCATCAACCACTTTTCCTATGGTTAGTTCCTCGTTGTAGCAAGGTACCAACACAGCCACACCCGCGCCTTTGCGAATTTCCTCTATGCGCGCATCCGACAAGTTAATTGCTTCAGTCATAGCAGCCTTCCGTAAGTAATAAGGCATAAACAAAATTGCTGTTCAAACATTTTGATTATAAACCAGAAGCGGATACATTATGGCGCTCGCGGTGCTATTCGTCGCCGTAAGCAAGCGCTCCGCAGCAATTTGTGAAGTAGCGTATAATATGTGTGTTTGTACAGATGCACAGGCGGCACCAGTCTGCTTTTTGATATACACGGAGAAGACGAGAATTTAGTGGATGAAAACCGTATCCTTCATAGTACCCTGCTATAACTCCGCCGCATACATGGATGTTTGCATCAAGTCGTTACTTGAATGCGGTAGCGATATTGAGATTATTATTGTTGATGACGGTTCAACCGACACCACATCTGACGTGGCAGATAAGTGGGCGCACAAGCTGCCTGATATTGTTCACGCTATACACAAACCCAACGGAGGGCACGGATCGGCTGTAAATGCTGGGCTAGACGCTGCCAGCGGTCTTTATTTCAAAGTCGTAGATTCAGACGACTGGCTAGATAAAGATGCCATGGCTCCGATAATGGACTACATGCGCACGCAGATGCATCGCGAATGCCCAACCGACCTTGTGGTTGCGAATTATGTGTATGAGAAAATTCACGAACATACGCGCAAAGTAATGGACCACAGAAACACCTACCCCACCGATCGAGAAATTACATGGCACGAACTGGGGAAATTTTCGCTTTTTCAATACCTACACATGCATGCAGTAATTTATCGCACACAGCTTCTGAAAGATATTGGATTGAAGCTGCCTGAACACTGCTTTTATGTAGACAACTTATATGTATATATTCCGCTGCCGCATGTTCGCAGCATTCGATATTTCGATTGCGACATGTATCGCTACTACATAGGTCGCGAAGGTCAGAGCGTAGGCGTAGAAGCCATGCTTGAGCGAATCGATCAGCACCTAAGCGTTACTCGCACCATGATCGATTCGGTACATCTACCAGACGACGCACCCGACCCGAAATTGTTTCACTACATGAGCAACCATATGGCAATGATGATCTGCGTTTGCGCCATATTTTTGCGAATGCGCAACACCGTCGAAGACGATAAAAAGCTAGCTGACATGTGGGATTATCTGCATTTTCACAGCCCGGAATTATTCAAGCGCGTAAAGCGACATCCGCTAGTAATAGGTTCGAATATCCCAACAACCATTGGACGCAAAGCCGGAATTTGGGGATATAACATCGGTCGAAAGATGTTTAATTTCAACTAAATTTTCATATTAGCGTCCAGCTGACCACTTTCATATACCCTGCCTCGATGTTGCAATGTGCATAGTCAATTAATCTGATATCCTTATACGGATGAAAATGCGTTGTACAGTGCAGAATCGATAATACGTAAGGGTAGCTGTTGAAGAAGGCACTTCTCATAATAGTCGCTATCCTTGCAGTAACTTTCTTCATGGGTAATGCCGACATGGTGTTCGACTTTATCGACATTGTAGGTACAGGTGCAACTATTCCACTTATTATCGCTGTAATTTTCATGGTACTGCGCCATTTGACACAAGCCGCATCCTACGATGCCGCATTCGATGCTGTAGGCTTCAAAACCGGTTTTTTGCACAACGTTATATTAATTTTCAGCCTTGTGTTTATAAACACATTCTGCCTTTTCAGCGGCGCTACCGGTCTAGCCTTCATCATAGACGACGCGCATCGCAAAGGCGCAAGCCTTGGAGTAGCTACCGGAGGCGGACTGCTCTCGCAGATCGGCTTTTTTGCAGCAGTGTTTGTAATAGCTGTAATAGGCACTATAGTTATGTTTATATCCGATTCGATGAATTACGTTATACTCACCGGATTTATCGTTTTAGCCGCAGTACTATTCGGACAAACTGCCTGCTTTATCATAGGTTATTACAAACCAGATGCTCTTTATTGGCTGCTTACACGCATTGAGAAAATAGGCAATTGGATCCTTCATTTTTTCAAGCGCAGCATGCGCGCAGCATGGGGTACATCTACCGCCGATCAGTTTATTGACGCATCGCGCATTCTTGCCCATAACCCTATGGGCGTTGT
The DNA here is from genome assembly GCF_011039055.1 of Adlercreutzia sp. ZJ154. Taxonomy (NCBI): domain Bacteria; kingdom Bacillati; phylum Actinomycetota; class Coriobacteriia; order Eggerthellales; family Eggerthellaceae; genus Adlercreutzia; species Adlercreutzia sp. ZJ154. The sequence goes on along the minus strand of NZ_JAAKEF010000006.1, from coordinate 70,506 downwards.
TATAACTATAGCTTGGGCATCGCTTTCTGCCATATTGAATATGGCGTGCCTTATGGCTATAGGTTTTGCATTCGACTTCACGCAGATAGCGCCTCTTGTAGCAGCGTTCGCACTAGCCGTGGTTACTATTATGCTATCGCCTACACCGCAAGGCATAGGAGTTACCGAAGCTGCTATTGCTATTGTTTTGACAGCAGCAGGTTCCACCGCCACCACCGCAGCCGCCATCGCTTTGGTTTATCGCGGCATAATGCTGTGGATACCATTTTTGATTGGCGCAGTTCTGCTTTCACAGTCGGGCTTTTTCAAGAGCAAGAAAACTGCAGCCCCAGATCAGAAGCAAAAAGATTTCGCATGGATAACAGGAACTCTGCTAGCTTTATTTGGGGCAGTTAACATAGCACTAGCACTGGTTGCACCGGCTTTGGCACCATATGGAATACTAACTCAGTTCGTAGATTTAAGCGGCGTTTTAGGCGGCTCGTCGCTAATATTTGGCGGCATAGTTTTGTTTGTATGCGCTATAGGTATTATTCGCCGAAGCCGCATAATGTGGGCAGCTAGCATGTTAACCTTAAGCGTACTTGCCGGTTTAGAACTTTACTACAACACTTGGCAAGTTGCTGTTCCTTTAATTGCTTTAGGAGTAGCGCTGTTTATTAAGCGTGATATATTCACGAAATCGCCTTTCTGGAGCGAAAGAGCAGAAAGCGACGAAAAGCAACTATTGGAACCAGATATTGCCGAAGCTGCACAAGATATGGAAGACATGCCACGTACAGTGTCTTCAATTGAGGAAATGTCAGCCACATTAGACGATTTACATAACCGCTCGAAAAAAATGCAGCGTAAAAAATAAGGAAGCCGCATCATAAAATTGGGGGTCTTGCATCAAATACAAGACCCCCAATATAAGAAAGCTAAAAGAATTGCCTTATGCCTTATGCAGCTACAGCCGTCTTAGCAGCCTCAGCAACAGCAGCAAATGCCTTCGGATCGTTCACAGCCATATCAGCCAATACCTTACGATCTAGCTCTATGCCAGCCTTTTTCAGACCATTCATAAACACGGAATATGACATACCATTCAGGCGAGCCGCAGCGTTTATGCGAGTAATCCACAGACGGCGAATATCGCGCTTCTTGTTGCGGCGATCGCGATACATGTACTGCATCGAGTGGCGAACTTGCTCTTTCGCTGCCTTATATGAACGCGATTTCGCACCGTAGTATCCGCGTGCCTTCTTTAGTGTCTCGCGACGCTTCTTGCGTGCGTGAACCGACCTTTTTACACGTGCCATGCTATCTACCTCCTAGCGAAGACCTAGGTTGCGTGCTACAACCCTGCTATCGGCCTTCGTAACCTCAGTCTCGTGACGGAAATTGCGCTTACGCTTCTGGCTCTTTTTCGTCAGGATGTGGCTTTTATAAGCCTTAGCGCGCATAATCTTGCCGCTGCCGGTAACACGGAAACGCTTAGCCGTACCGCGATGAGTTTTCATTTTAGGCATTATCGGCATCTCCTTTCTTCGTATCGTCTTTCTTTTTAGCACTCTGTGGAAGGGGCGCTATTAACATGTGCATGTTGCGACCTTCCATCTTGGGTTGATTCTCAATTAATGCAACGTCTTTTAGATCGTCTGCCAGACGCTCAAGGATTGAAAGCCCCTGTTCTGGATGCGCCATTTCGCGACCGCGGAACATTATGGTTATTTTTACCTTGTTCCCAGCATCCAAGAAACGCAGTACATGCTTTTTCTTGGTAGCATAGTCGCCCACATCTATTTTCGGACGGAACTTCATTTCCTTAATTTCGATCTTGCTTTGATTCTTGCGCGCCTGCTTTGCCTTTATGGCTTGATCGTATTTGAACTTGCCATAATCCATTACGCGGCAAACCGGCGGATCGGCATTTGGAGCTATTTCAACCAAATCAAGCCCAGCTGCATCAGCGATGCTCTGCGCCTGTTCGATGGGATACACACCCATCTGATTACCATCGAAATCAACCAGCCTGCAAGTATCAAGCGTGATCTGTTCGTTGAGCCGTGGCTCTTGAGCGGCTATCGCGCTCACCCCCTTCTTTGCACCTGCGGTGCAATACATATTGGCGCTCTGCGCCCTTGCTGCATTAAAAAACCCGCCTCGCAAACGCAGACGGGTATCGTCAATGAAAATGAATCGCAAACGCGACACGATATTCAAACGACCCATCGGCTGCCAGCGGCGCCGAACCAGGTGGAAAAGCATACAGCCCTTCACTTGATTAGCAACTGCAAATTCTATGCCATATATTCAAACACTTCAACCCCCTAGTTGCATAAAAATGCATCGTATTGTCAAAATTGGAAGCAATTAGAAAAATTGAAGCGCTAAGTCAAAATGCAATTTCTTACGCCTAGTCAAACATACGTTTATCGCAAGTTGTCAGCTTTGGAAGTTCGCGCATTTCGCCATCCTTCGCCTATAGAGTGAGCAATGTCGTAAACAAAAGCATCCCCAACTGCGTATACGGCGGCGTTTATAGCACATAGACAATATCCGCACCACATATGCAATCGGAGATGCACGAAGAGAAAGGTGATAGCTATGAGGAAATTCACACGCTTTTGCTTGGTGATATTTATCATTGCTGCAATCTTAGGAATAGGCGTGCTTGCAGTCCTTTGGTTCTCGTGGGAACCTCTGCTTCCTCTAGCATCATGGCTGGCTGGAATGAGCTGGTTTAATATTGCGCTTCTTGTAGTGCTGGGCATTGTTGCTATCGGTCTGATCGCTCTTCTGATCTGTGCCCTAGCAACGCCAGGAAAAGGATCGAAGCTTTTGCTTAGGCGAGAAGACGGCACCGTTTCCATTACCAAAGAAGCCATCCACTCGACCGCCAAATATGTGCTAGAAAGCCACAGTGGCATTGAGACTAAAGACTTAAAAGTAAGTATTCACGGCAAACATAATCCGCGCATCTCTATCAGTGCAAATATCGAGCCGAAAGCCAACTTGAATCTTGCGTCCTTAGGCGAAACGTTACAACAAGAAATAATCTCAAGCGTTAGCACCCTAACGGGATACCCCGTAGAGAAGGTGGATATCACATTTGCCGGCAATCCTACGAATACGTTGTATACGGAAAACACCTCGATTAACGTGCGAAGGGAGGGCTCTCATGTCGGATACAAACGTCCAAGTCAAAGCGTCATTGGGGCGTAAGTCAAACAACGCAACAAAACGCAAGACACCCGAAAAAGACAGCATTGCACCATCTGTTGGGTTTACCAGCAACGCCCAAGATCGCACAGAACAAGCAAAAGCACCCACATTCAACGCCGACGCAGAAGAAACTGCAAAAAACGATACCGATTTCACAGATCGCCTTCCCAAAAATGTAAAACCGTATTTTGAGAAGCATGGTCACGCAATTGTTTATGGGTTAATAGGTCTTATTGCCGCCATACTTATTTTGATAATTGGTTTTTGGCCCGTACTTCTACTGGCAATACTGACAGCAGTCGGCATGCTTATAGGGCGATATCGCGATGGCAATATGCAGATGAACGCCGCAACGCGCTCGCTTGCAAGTATTTTCCGCAGATAATCAAGGAATCGGACAGAAATAAACCTAGCGAAAGGATTTATCATGATTAACAATTCTAATAACAGCACAAAAAATACGGACAGCGCCAACAGTAGCACGAACAAAAGCGCAAACAATACAAACAACCTAAACGATAAGAAAACAGAAGCTGGCAAAGACGTTAATATCACCTCGCCCGAAACAGCCGTAGACAAAATAACCGGCGCCATTAATTCCGTATTGCCAAGCGACGACGAAGAGAAAAAAGAAGACACCGAGCGCAAGCCGAAATACACCCTAACAATAGATGAAGGTGTAGTGGAAAAAATATCGTCTCTTGCAGCGCAAAATGTTGACGGCATTGTTGACATGAAAGGCAGCGTTTTCTCAATGATCCAAGAGGGACTTGGCGGAAACGACGACAAAAAGGGAGCGGATGCCGATATTAGCGATGGCGCAGTAACGGTAGAGCTATCCATCATTCTTGAATACGGCAAATCGGCATTAGAAGTGTTCGACAACATAAAAGAAACCGTCACCGACCAAGTAAAAGAGATGACAGGTCTTGAAGTAGCGGAGCTAACAGTTAATGTGGTTGACGTTGTAGACAAAGCTGAATACGACAAACTCCATGGCAATTCTGACGACGGCGAAAAAGAAAAGCGCACAGCCGTGACTCTTTCAAAATAGACGGACAAAGCCTATTAATGGCAAAAATGCCAAAGTCGATGCCGACAGACATAACGACGCATAGACAATAAGTCTAAATGCATCAAAGAACGAAGGATAAGGCTTGGATGGTAATTCTTTCCAAGCCTTATCTATGTTAACAATAAAGTTAGCTTATCTAAATTGCACGTAAAATAAATGAATTAAGCGAAGGGAGGCAGAAATGCTTGACGCACTTCTATGGGCAGCTGCGGGAACAGGATTTACTTTTGCCTGTACAACTTTAGGCGCTGCGTCGGTATTTCTGCTACGCGGCAAAAAAGACGGCATAGCTCAAACGCTGTTTCTAGGATTTGCGGCAGGCGTTATGATAGCAGCTAGCGTGTGGTCGCTTTTAATTCCGGCAATAGAGCGCGCCGAAGAGGCTGGACAAATTGGATGGATTCCAGCAGCTGGAGGCTTTGTAATCGGTGTAGCTTTCTTGATGGCATTGCACGCGCTGCTACCCCATCTTAATTTTGGCAAAGAAAACCCAGAGGGTTTGCCAAGCAGTTGGAATAGACCAACGCTACTTTTTACAGCGGTTACACTGCACAACATTCCAGAGGGTATGTCGGTAGGCTTGCTATTCGCTATGGCAGCGCAACCGGGAGCCGACCCCGCTCTTAGCGGCATGGCTATAGCTCTAGCGCTAGGTATAGGCATTCAGAATATTCCAGAAGGTGCAGCGGTGTCGCTTCCGTTAGCGCAAGAAGGTATAAGCCGCCCTAAAGCATTTGCCTTCGGAGCATTGTCCGGCTTGGCGGAACCGATTTTTGGATGTCTTGTTGTACTGTTTGCAGGTATCATCGCACCATATATGCCATGGATGCTAGCCTTTTCCGCTGGCGCAATGATGTTTGTAGTTGTAGAGGAATTAATTCCCGAAGCCCATCTATCTAACAGCAGTAATTGGGGCACTATAGGCGTAATGGCAGGGTTTCTTATTATGATGATTTTGGACGTGGCTTTAGGCTAAATTCCCAAAACAACACTAACGCAGCGCAGCCTACATACCACAACATACATACCACAGCCTACATACGCATCTTAGACACAAGCGACATTATGGGTTTTGCTCCGGGAATCTGAAGTCTGCGGCGTACTTTTTTAAGTTCGTTTGGAATAGCTATGCCTTGCGGGCAATGTTTAGCACATTGCCCACACTCTATACAATCGGAAGCATAATGCGGGTTATACCCTAAGGCACCAGCACACATAAAGTAACCTATAGTGCCACTTATACGATCGGCAACATACGATGTGTTATAGCTTGCAAAACAACCCGGAATATTAATATCTTTTGGACACGGCATGCAATAGTTACAACCCGTACAGGGAATACGATAGCTTTCACGAAATATTTTCTCGACGCTGCGAAACGTAGCTAATTCAGTTTCAGTTAACATGTTTGGCGTGGATTCCTTGGCAACACGAACATTGTTTGCAATTTGCTCAGCGCTATTCATGCCAGATAAAACCATGGTTACACCAGACTGATTCCATAACCAACGAAGCGCCCATGCAACAGACACATCTACACGGCTTGAATCTTTCACAGCCACGCCACTGTGCGCAGTTTCAGCTTCAAGAAATAAATCAGATGCCGCTTTCGGCAGACCATCTGCAAGTTTGCCACCTAGTAGTGGCTCCATAATAAACACGGGAATGCCGCGCGAATACGCTTCTTCAAGACCGCTGCGTCCAGCTTGGTAATTTTCGTCGGCATAATTGTACTGAATTTGACAAAAATCCCAATTATAGGCATCTAATAAAGAAGCGAACTCGTGCTGCGGACCATGGAACGAAAAACCGATAGCATTAATTGAACCGTCAGACTTGCGCTTTGTTATCCATTCCTCTATCCCTAAAGCGCAAAGACGCTGCCACTGTTCAAGATTAACCACGTTGTGAATAAGATAATAATCAATTCTATTCGTTTGAAGGCGCTTCAAAGATGTTTCGAAATAGCGCTCAATATCTGCGGCAGACTTTACGCTAGCATGCGGTAATTTTGTGGCTATAAACATGCGATCGCGAATATTATTGCGCTTAATTATAGCACCAAGCGCTTCCTCATTTCCTCGATATAGATAGGCAGTGTCAAAATAGTTTATGCCCGCCTCAAGCGCTTGAAGGATAAGCTTTTCAGAAGCTTCAACATTGACAGACCCTAGCGCCGAACTTGGCAGACGCATGCAACCAAAACCAAGCGCAGATAGTTTATTGCCAGTTTTAGTATCAACGCAATAGCGCATAAACCGCCCTTCAGACCAGAATGTAATTTCTATCATATTAACATGCGCAAAAACACAGCTTTTCTTGTGCGCACAGGAATAAAACCGGCATAGATACCGGCTTTATTCCTGCTAGATTATGAAGAGTAAGTTTATTGCACGCGAGATGGTACTCGTATTTCGCCAACTTTAAAGAAAGTAAGGAAGGCGGCAATTACAGACAGCGCGAATATAATTATTGATGTTGAAATAGACACATTTATTAAATTTACTCCAACGCCAATAATAGCCCAGAGAAATACAAGAGGAATAGCTATATCATCGTAGCGTTTACGCATTAGAAAACCGGCAGCCAACACAACAGCGACTACAATTAAAGTAGATAATTCACCAACAAATGGTGCTAGAGATCCGCCAGCTAGCCGCGTTATCACATGCGACGCATTAGCCAAAACAGCAACACTTATCCAACCAACATAGATAGATATGGGAACCCAACCCAGCACTTTTGCCCAAGTAGACGATAAGTATCGCGCATGAATATCGCGGTATAGAGCAACCAACACACCCCAAAGAGCAGCAATAACTACAAGAGCCACAATTGTCTGCTGAAAATGAAACAGAACAAGCCAAGCCACATTCAATATACAACTTGCTATAAAAAGACCTGCTGTTTTTGGTGTGAAATTAGTAACGTTTGCTGCATTGCGGCTTTCTTCGCGTGTGTAATACACCAGCCATGCTAGCAATGCCACATAAATAAGACCCCAAATAGAAAAAACGTAACCTGCCGGTGTAAACCACGCAAATACAGAGGCTGACACCTCGGCAGATGTAGTGCCACCAAGACGCAACGCCTCAAAAAGTACATTGCATACCACCATAACCACGTATGCCACCCACATTGCAATAACAGGAGACATAGCGTGACCAGAAACATTCCACGAATTCCTAGAGTTTCGCCTGTTGCTTACTGGCTGATTAACGCTACCAAAAGAGAATGCTGGATACATTTTTACACAAGCCGCTCGATCGCTTTTCATATATGTCGCCTCCTTATGTTTATAGCTTCGCTGCCTATAAGTGTAGAAGCAAAGCTATATGCGCAGGATGCGACAGCATTACAGATTAAGCACAACAAAGTAACGTGCTTGCCAGCAAAAATGACTTAACTACTTGCCTAAACAGCTGCGCCGTTACAGGCACAACACAATTAATACTAAGCAAAACTATTGCGGTAAATCTACTTGTTCAGAATCGCCGAATAACTCTATATAGGTTTGCGCCGAAAGCCGCTTTATATAAGACCTGTCAAACGCTTTTTCGTCTCTGGAAATTATGAAATCTACAGGAATGCTTTCGGCACAAGCCCGAATAATACCATCTTCAAAATTGGGTTCGTTAGACAAAGCAGCTATGCGACATATTGATAGATCTACAGCAACGACCTGAAATAAATCCATAATAGCAACTATGAATTTCCTAGCTGAAGATTCATCTGCATACTTTTCCAAAACGTAATATACGTTCTTCAAAGATAGCGCTGACACATACCCTTGCACTTCAGAATAAGCCACTTCATCCATAAGTAAAGTTGCAGCAGCCCAACCCGGGCGCTCTACCATAGCCGCATCAAGTAATATATTTGTATCAATAAAAAGTTTCTTAGACATATTTGTTTGCAATTAAGTTCCGAATGTCCCGATCGGACATTTTGCCTATCTCTGGATTGCTAGATAAAGAAGCAAATTCCTTAATAAAAGAAACCGCACGACTTTTCTTCTCGTCCATCGTTTTATTATTGGCAATTTGAGGCATACGACCCGTACTCCCAATAGCTTCTAATAAAACAGTACCGCAATACTGCCCATAGGACAGCCCATATTCTTTACGAGCAATTGCATCGGCATATGCCAACAGATCTGCATCAGCTCTACTTGAAAACGTTTTCGTAGCCACAACTGCCCTCTCTATCGTAAACCTGTACATATTATACATGTAAACATGTTTACATAGCTAGACATTGAACGCACTACACCAACCCAAAAAGCCCCATTAAGACGTAGCTTTTGAATTTTTATCATAAAGTGCATTAGCCTTTTTCAGAGTTTCCTTGTTGCTGTATTCTTCTAATCTGTCTATAAGGCTTTGCTGAGAATTAATACCCATTTTCTGGTAGATATGATAAATGTGCGATTTGGCGGTGGCACCCGATATAACAAGTTTTTTGCTGATGTATTCAGCATTTCTCCCTTTCGCAAGAAGGCGAAATACCTCAATTTCTCTTGGAGACAGCTTAGCCGCACTAGTTAAGCCCGCGAACTTCGCATCAAATATTTCATTCGTTCGACTATCTTCTTTAGCGAGTATTTCTTCTTTGTTTCTATGTGTCAAAAGGTCGTAAAACTGTTTCTTAGATACCGAATCATCAAGTCCGTATATTGCAATAGCACAGACTATTAGCGATGCAATAACAATTGATACAAACATTAAGTCTACAAAAGACAAATCGCTGAACAGCCAAATAAAAGCCGACAACAACGAACCTATAAATATTCCAATCCAAACAGGAATTTGCATAACAGAAGATCTTTTGAGAGGCTTAATAGAAAATTCTGAATTTAATGTCATTGCGTTACTGAGGCTTATCACCGAGAAATGAGAAAGAGCAATATTTACTAGACAACAGAAAAATAACCGCCATAAATCATCCCCAAAAGGCAAGAAAAGTATCCCTATGACAACAGGCGGGAGCGTCAATCTTTGTATTGTTGAAATATCAATATCTATATTCCGATTGAACTTATATAAGGCAAAAGGCATTAAAGACCCAATGATTCCTGTCGAGCAACCTATAACAGTAGCTTCAGCCCCAAGACTGAACAGCGTTGTTGTTGTGTAGCCAAATACAAGCCCATAAGTACCTACAGCTATAGCACCTTGTGTTGTTATGTAATCAACAGTTTCATAGTTTTCAGATTCATTCACACGATCTTTTGGAAGCATTTTCATTAACGCCATTAATATCAAGAAAGAAATTACTTCTAACAAGGCAATCATAATTACACCAATTAAAGGAAGCGATATTGTAGCCACCACTATATAAAGACATGTTCCCAAACACGATGCAATTGCTATGACAATTGGTGTGTATCTAGTAGTTACAAGGCTAAGGTATATAGACCACCACATTAGTAGTGCAGCTTGGCTGACCCCTGCAATACTCCAAGTAACAATACAGGCAGCCATAGGTACTGCCCCCGGAAAGATTGAATGTATAGCAGCTATCGTTAATGGAAATATCGAAAACGCAACTCCAATTATGAACACTTTTGAGCGATAGCGATAAATAACTTCACTAAACCGCCAAAAAACAAACAGGCTTGCAATTAGACCACCTATCCAACACAAGCGAAGGACTATAACATCTTCTGTGTTGAATCCCTTTGCAAAAGGGGTGTTATACATGAATACACATAGAAGATCCCACAGAAAATAACCGGACAATCCGAATGTGGCTGCAAACGCAGCGAAGACACATAGCCGCTGTTTATCAGAGCCCTTGTTAACTACATCACTAAACTGCATAACAAGCCTCCCACCTGCGATTTTCAGTACACGAGTATGAGGTGTTTCTTAAATTCAATATGCCAATATGTTGCGACAAAACACAGGTTTCCCCTAACTTTCACCTACAGTCGCAATTCGATATTTAGACACTGTCGAAGGGAGTATTAAAAAGTTGGGGTTGGTGGAAAAGTAACCTGTTTGCAAGCAGATGTCAAGGAAGATGTCTGCTTTAGTCTGCCTGAACGTTCTGCTTAAACAGGTCCGAACGAGACGTTGATGGAGGAGAAACGTGGGAGAGTCAAAATACTTATTCGTTGAACACGAGCGTCCTTTCAAGTATGAAGAAGACGGGCTTAACGTGACCCGCGGTAGCGCGTGGTCAGGTCCGGGATGCCACCTAGGTTGTGGCGTTTTGCTTTACACCGATACAGAAGGAAAACTAGTTAAAGTAGAAGGCGATCCAGAAAATCCATACAATCAAGGAAGACTATGTCCAAGATGTTTGGCGCTTCCCGAAGTAACCAATCATGAAGATCGCCTCAAATACCCGATGAAACGCGCCAAGGAAGATAGGGGTCAAAACAAATGGACCCGCATAACATGGGATGAAGCGTTTGATACGATTGAGCGCGAACTTAAAGACATCAAACAAAAATACGGACCTGAAACTGTATTATTCATGCAGGGAACAGGGCGTGACATCGCTCCTTATATCACTCGCCTTTGCTGGTCATACGGAAGTCCAAACTTCTCATTGTTTTTAAGTGGAGCCGCCTGCTATGTTCCAAGGGTTATTGGATTAGCTGGAACATTCGGAGCATTTCTAGTTCCCGACTGTTCTCAGGTACACCCCGACAGATACGATAATCCAGAATACGTTATCCCAGAAGTTATATTCGTATGGGGAAATAATTGTGTCGTGTCTAATTCCGATGGCTTCTTCGGACATTGGGTGGTTGACCTTATGCAACGTGGAAGCAAGATTGTTGTAATAGATCCTCGAGTTACATGGCTATCTTCTAGGGCTGCTCTGCATCTTCGCGTTCGCCCGGGTACAGACGCTGCACTTGCTTTAGGCATGTTGAATGTCATTATCAGCGAAGAGCTGTATGACTACGATTTCGTGGATAAATGGTGCTACGGATTCGACGAATTGGCGCAACGAGTTAAGGAATACCCGGTTGAAAAAGTAGCCGAAATTACATGGATTCCCGAAGAAAAAATAGTGGCTGCTGCCCGCATGCTTGCAACCAGCAAGCCTGCTGCTTTGCAATGGGGCGTAGCTGTAGATATGACAAAAGAGGCCATACCAGCTGGACAGTCTATTTCTACCCTTTTCGCTATCACGGGTAACATTGAAGTACCGGGAGGCATGATTGTTCCTCCTGAAATATTGAAATATGTAGGTGGATGGGGCAAAGATTTGCTCCCTGATGATGCGTACACAAAGCGCATCGGACAGGATAGGTATCCGCTATTCGCCTCTGAAGCACAACCCGATTGCATTGTTGAACAACTTGAGACGAGCGAGCCCTACAAAATACGTGCCGCATGGATACAAACGTCTAATTTCCTTGCATGCATGGCAGCTGATCCGCAGCGACTTTTCAATGCTATGAAAGACTTAGATTTCATAGCATATGTAGACATTTTTATGACACCGACAGCAATGGCTCTTGCCGATATAGTGCTTCCCGCTGCTACCTATCCCGAGCGCAACGGCATACGGCTTGGAGACGGCGCGCAGCGTGGCGAAACAATTAATAAAGTGACATCAATTGGCGAGTGCAAGTCGGATATGGAAATTAACTTGGAACTTGGCAGGCGACTAAATCCAGAAGCATGGCCATGGGACACCGTAGAAGAAATGTTCACATTCCTGCTTCAAGATGACACCGGAATGACTTTTGAAGAGCTGCAAGAACAAGCCCCAGCATATCCGCCTTTCCAATACAGGCGGCACGAAAAAGGTCTTTTGCGCAAAGACGGTCAACTTGGTTTCAATACTGCTACAGGGCGAATAGAACTTTGGTCAACCTTCTACAGCAATGTGGGACTTGACCCACTTCCATATTTCGAAGAGCCAACACCTGGTCCCGGCTCTACTCCAGAATTATTAGAAGAATACCCGCTAGTTCTTACTACAGGTGCTAGAAACTGGAGCATGTTCCATTCTGAGCATAGGCAAATTAAACGGATGCGCGCCCTTCACCCCGATCCAATAGTTGAAGTTAACCCCAAAACGCTGGAAAAGTTTGGAATTGCCGATGGCGAGTATGTTTGGGTAGAAAACCAGTATGGTCGCGCTAAACGAAAAGTCCGCGCCACAGAAGCGGTAGACGAGCGCATGTGCAGTACCGACCATGCATGGTGGCTCCCCGAAGGCGACCCCGACAAACTCTACAGCGTATTCGACCTTAATATCAACAACCTTGTTCAGTGGTCGCCGGGAAAAAGCGGCTTTGGAAGCAATTACAAAACTGCTCTCTGTCGGATCTACCCAGTTAATGAAAGTGAGTAAACATGGCTAATTTGGGAATGCTTTTAGATTACGAATGGTGTACCGGATGCCATAGCTGCGAAATTGCATGCCAAATGGAGCATGGATTTCCGGTGGGTAAGACAGGGATAAGCGTTCATACCATAGGTCCATGGGAAATAGAGCCAGACTCATGGCAGCTAGACAATATTGCAATACCAACAAAGCAGTGCAACGCATGCGTTGACAGACTTGCCAAAGGAAAGCTTGCGGCGTGCGAACACCATTGTCAAGCGAAATGTTTGCATATTGGCGATATGGATGAGCTGGCAGATTCATTGAAAGAAAAACCTCGTCAAGCGCTGTATCACCTGACCTAAATTGCAAGCATCTAACGCTGGCTGACGCTTATTGAAAAGTTAGCTCGCAATTTTGAAAACATGGATGCCGAAGTCTTGCGTTTCGTTTTGGCATCCATGAATAAATCTGGATTAAGCAGGCATCTACTTGTCTATTTCAAAAGCCTTTCGCTTGAAAGGAGGTGATACCTATGTGCTTCAGACCCCCGACTTTGGAGAACCAAAAAATCAAATGTCCGAAATGCGGTGTAGAGGTTGATTCGTCGGCAAATGCCTGCCCTAATTGCGGAGCTACAGCTACTCAAGCTGGTCAGCCCGTAAAAAGTCCTTCTGCGCCTCCCGCGGTTCCAACAGTGCCCGGGGTGCCGGCTCCCCCAAGTGTTCCAAAGATGCCGGCAACACCGAAGCCACCGAGTGTGGACTAACTATAGAAGAGAGGAGAAAAGATGGCACAAGATGTTAAAGGAACGCCCATTGTCAAAGGCCTTGGCTTCAACAGTTTTGGTATTGGAACCAACGCCTGCACCGTGGATATAGACAAAGAAAATGACAAGATTCTTCGCATTAGACCTTTCCATTTTGACGAGCATCAAACACCCGAAGAATTGAATGCTTGGAAATTAGAAGCGCGCGGTTCAACTTTCGAACCCGGCTTCAAAACACTAATTTCACCATTATCTTTGTGCTATAAGAAACGTGTGTATTCGAAGAACAGAATTCCTTACCCACTAAAGCGTGTTGACTGGGATCCGAACGGTGACAGAAACCCCCAAAACCGTGGCACTAGTGGCTACGAGCGTATCAGCTGGGACGAAGCCGCAGAGTTGGTCGCCGCAGAAATCAAGCGTGTACACGATCTGTATGGTCCTGCATCGATTCTTTGCGAGCTTGACGGTCACGGCGAAACGAAATTTGTTCATGCGCCGCACGGATGCCAAAGTCGCATGTTTGATCTAATTGGTCGCTATACGCTTCAAACTAGACAACCCGATAGCTGGGAAGGTTGGTATTGGGGCGCAAAGCATATATGGGGCATGGATCCGCTTGGTCAAAATTCGCTTCAGAACAACGTAATTCAGGATATCGCAAGAAATGGCGATGCTGTGCTGTTCTGGGGATGCGATGTAGAAACAACTCCTTTGGGTTGGGGCGGTTATCTGGCAAGCCGCATTTGCTTCTGGTTTACAGAGCTTGGCATCAAACAGATTCATATATCTCCGGATGTTAACTATACAAACGCCGTCCATGGTGACTATTGGATTCCCGTAAAACCAAACACGGACGCAGCATTGCAGCTAGCCATAGCTTATACATGGATTATCGAAGGCACTTACGACCAAGAATATCTTGATACCCATGCAATAGGTTTTGAAAACTTCAAGTATTACGTTCTTGGCGGCGAAGACGGCATTCCGAAGACACCGAAATGGGCAGAGGCGATATGCGGTGTTCCGTCGTATGTCATCAAGGCATTTGCAAGATACTGGGCAAAGCACGCCGTCTCCATAGCGCATTGCAACGGTGGCTCTTTCATTCGCTCTTGCTATGCACACGAACCCGCGCGCTTGGAAGTAGCTCTTCTGGGCATGCAGGCGGTTGGTAAACCCGGCGCAAACCAGTTCAAGTTCATCGAATGGACGCTGTACGGAATGGATACGGTAACCCCCTTGCCGCCTTCCTCAGAGATTCCAAACTGTAGCCCAGCATATCGCGGCTGGTTCCGCAGCTTCCCCGAAAGTTTCATTCCTAAGACCATGATCCCGCAGGCAATTATGAATCCACCGGTTACATGGTATGGTCATATTGGTGCCGGATTCCCAAGAGAAGACCAGTTTGAGGGCCCTTACACCTTCCCCTTGGAGGGCAACGAACGTCTGCACATGATCTGGTCTGACACCCCATGCTGGGAAACTTGCTGGAATGGCGGAAACGAAATGCAAGAAGCTCTTCGCCATGAATCTATCGAGTTCATAATTGTCCAGCATCCGTGGATGGAAAATGACTGCTTCTTTGCTGACGTTATTCTTCCTACCAATACAAAATTCGAGACAGAAGACATAGGAACCGACTCAGATAACGGGCAATGGAATGTTGTTTATTTCGAGCAACAAGCAATTCAGCCCCGACTAGATTCCAAGTCTGACATGGAAGCAGTTGGCGAAGTTGCCAAAAAGCTTGAAAAATACGGCGGCATTTACGAGAACCTTTACGAGCGCTATATGGGCGGCAAGACCTGCGAAGAGTATATCGAAGCTGGCTTTTTGAACACAGGTGCTGCAGAGAAAATGTCTTTTGAGGAATTCAAAGAGAAGCAGTACTACGCATTCCCAACCAAGGAAAATTGGGAAGAGCTGCCGGTGGGTCTTAGCCAATTCTACAACGACCCCGAAAGATATCCTCTATCTACTCCGTCGGGCAAACTTGAATACTACTCCACCAGCCTTGCTGAGCAATTCCCAGATGACAAAGAGCGCGGTCCAATTCCGAAATGGATTGACGAGGGCGCAGGTCATCAGGAAAGACAATACCTTGCCCGCGGTCGCAAATACCCATTCTTGCTGGTATCGAACCATCCAAGGTGGCGCGTACATGCAAATCTTGACGATGTTACGTGGTTCCGCGAAATGGAAGAATACGTAAAAGTAACAGGACCTGACGGCTATAAGTACGAACCTGTATGGGTTCATCCTCAGGATGCAGGCATGTTGGGGCTAGAAACTGGCGACATTGTAAAGATATACAACGAGCGTGGAGCCGTTATGGGTGGCGTGCGCGTAACCGAGCGTATTCGTCCCGGCGTTGTTTACCAAGATCACGGATCGCGTGTTGACTCGGCTGTTCTTGGTCGAGGCGGCCTTGATCGCGGCGGCGCAAATAACCTTATCGCCCCCACACCAACCACTTCCGAACATGCACACGGAGAAGTTACGAGCGGCTTTTTGGTTAATGTTGAAAAGGTTGATGTATTCAAACTGGCTGAAGAATATCCAGAAGCATTCAACAGGAAATACGACCCCGACTGCGGTCTGGTAGCCGATGCCCGTATCGTGAAAGGAGAATAAGCATGGGAAAGATATTTATATTCGACCATGCTAAATGCAATGGTTGCAGAAATTGCCAGATTGCCTGCAAAGACGAGCATGTAGACAACGACTGGTCGCCTTATGCAAAGCCACAACCTGATACGGGTCAGTTTTGGACAAGAATTAACGAGACTGTCTGTGGTCAGGTTCCTAAAGTTAAGGTGTCTTACACGCTAGAGACATGCATGCATTGCGACAACGCCCCTTGCATTGCGGCTGCACCAGATGCCGTATATAAGCGCGAAGATGGTCTAGTGATTATTGATCCAGAAAAGTCAAAGGGTAAGGCAGAAATTGTAGACAGCTGTCCTTACGGCGCTATCTTCTGGAATGAAGAGCTTGATATTCCTCAGAAATGTAGCGGATGCGCACATCTTGTAGATGCTGGCGAAATTCCACACTGTGTGGATGTATGCCCGCATGAGGCAATTCGTTTTGGCGATGAAGAAGATTTCGCTGACGAAATTCTTGCTAGTACATTGTTGTATCCAGAAAGAGAAGACGACAAACCAAGGGTTTACTATCTCAACCTTCCCAAGCGCTTCCTTGCCGGTGTTGTTGTTGACCCAGAAGCCGATGAAGTAATTATCGGCGCAAAGGTGACAGCAGAAAACGTAGACACCAACGAAGTCTTTGTTCAAAAGACAGACGACTTTGGCGATTTCTGGTTTACGCAAGTTGAGAAATCGAACTGGCGCGTTTATGTAGAAAGCGAAGGTTATCTTACGCGCGTAATAGAAGCCAGCACTGTTGAAGAAGACAGGAATGTTGGACCTGTATTTCTATACAAGTCTGACCTAGCTCAGTAATTAACAAACCCAATTTTGAACTGTCACTTCTTAAGTTTTCTCGAAGTGACAGTTCATACCAAATCTCACATCTAAGGAGGAGAGATGAGTTCAGAGACATTACAAAAAACGTTCTCTGTTAAAGGCGTGGTTGGTATAGTTTTATCAATTATTGTGCTGCTTATTGCAGGTTTTGTTCCCCCTACCGAGGCACTTTCACACCAAGGCGCACTAGGGCTGGGCATTATGGCGACAGCCGTTATATTGTGGATTTGCGAAACATTCCCCGCCGGCGTTACGGGTATATTGGTGCTCGTATTGGCTTCACTTCTTGGTGTAGTCCCCTTAAAAGAAGTATTTTCCGGATTCGGAATGACAACCATCTTCTTCGTTATTGGTGTTTTTAGTCTGACTATCCTAATGATGAAGACAAGTCTAGGACAGCACCTCACCAGAAAACTAATTGAGTGGGCTGGCTCTAACTCTAACAAACTTGTTTTAGCTTTTATGATTGGATCAGCTGTTATCTCAACAGTAATGACCGATACAGGCGCTGTTGTTATAACTATGGGTCTTGCCCTTCCGCTTCTTAAGGCGCTTGGACATGAGCCCGGAAAATCTAATCTCGGAAAATGCCTTATGCTAGGTGTGGCTTTCGCAGCCATTATGGGCGGCTTTTGCACTCCAGCTGGGCACTCTATGAATGTTTTATCAATGGGCATGCTGCAAGCATATAACGGAATGAGCATAGGCTTTTTGCAGTGGATGGCTATCGGTATTCCATTCGCGATTATCCTTATCCCTATCTGCTGGTTCTTCCTTACACGGATTCTTAAACCTGAGCAGATGACCGATAGCGATATTGAAGCAGTATTGGCAAGCACGAGCGATTTGGGCAAATTTAGTACAATGGACAAAAAAGCATTAGTTATGCTTATCGGCATTCCTGTGCTTTGGATTCTTGGTAATTGGATTCCCGTGCTAGACACCACCACTGTTGCTGTAATCGGTCTTGCTGTTATGTTCCTTCCGGGCGTAAACCTACTTACCTGGGAAGATGTTCAGAAAGGCGTTCCGTGGAATATAGTGCTTATGCTTGGTGGAATTTTATGCTTGGGCAACATTCTTGGAGCCACCGGTGGCGCGAAGTTTATCGCTGATCTCTTCTTGTCGAGTGGCGTTCTTGCCATGGATCCGCTGGTTGCGCTTTACATCATTGCAGTTGTGGTTTACCTGCTTCACACTTTCCTTCCAGTGGCACCTGCTATTTTGACGATATTCCTACCGCCACTGTTCGCATTTGCCACAGCGGCTGGAATTTCCCCAGCTATTCCGATGCTTATTGTAGTAGCAATTGTATCCGGCAACTTCATCTTGCCGCTTAACCCAACAATTACTGTTGCATATGCAGAAGGCTACTTCACATTTGGCGATACAGCACGCGCAGGAATAATCCCCGCTATTCTTTTCGTAGTAATTATTGTTCCTCTTGTTTACTTCATCGGAGGCGCTATATTACCTGTATAGAACCATATTGCAACGCATAACAATCAAGCAGGCTGAAGCATTTGCTTTGGTCTGCTTGATTTTTGCAGGGTTATTTTTGATGCTGGCTGCGATGGATCATCTGAAAAGCAATAACGCACACCACAGCAGCTATAACAGCAATAGCAGAAACAATTAAAACAGTAACAGGTAGTCCATCTCCTGTCTGCGACAAGGTTTGCGCTTCAACTAAACCGGTTTTGTAGGCATCAATCATACCTTGCGCTTGGTCTTTATTTACCGGATGAGCAAGCATTTCATCAGTTATTTCCAATTCTCCTCGGTCAATATCCGATCCGATGAAGTCGTCGCCGGGAAGCAAGTTTTCTATCTCGTCTTTATTAAATTCCTGATCTGGAAGACCCGGAGAAGGCGGATTCGGTGAATCATCAGGAACAACTACATTGTCTGGAATTTCTACATTATCGGGAAGATATTCAGATTCTGGAGTATAAAGCACGTTTATCACGTTATTGTCAGGATCTGTTCCCAGTCTAATTTGCGCCGGGTACGTGTCTATAACATAGGCACCGTCTATCATATATTCATAAGCATCACCATCAATAAGCGCGTCAAAACGCTGCCCAGTAAATGTTTCAGAACCTATTTTGTAAAACTTGACATTTCCAGATGCCAGCGCACCTGCCCAAGTGTCCGCGCTAAGGTCTGCCCCCGTCATCAAATAGTAGTTAACTGTGTATTCGCTATTCCATAGTTTTACATAGATAAGGTCCATAACGTTTTCTTCGGGATTAGAAGTTATTGTCAAATTCAGCGGCCACCCATCAAAGAAGAAATGTCCCGGTATATCAACCACATAATCCCATGCATGCAAAACGTCTCCCACTTTAAGATTTTCTACAACATACTTCCCAAGTATTCGCCTACCGTTTTCATCCAAAATTGCATCTGGGTCTTCATATGTTGCATTTTCTAAATAATTTATAGTTGCACTCGTAGTGGCTTCTTGTTCTGCTTGCGGATTCTGTATATCTTCTGCCGAAGCAGATCTAGGTTCTGCGGTCATTAACAAAAAGACAAACACAACAACAGTCGCTGCCAGAGAAAGCAGCAATGCAAAATAAACGTTCTTTAATGCAGGTTTTTGCCCGCGAGACTCTTGCCAACCCATGATAATCAGCCTTCCAATCATCCTAGACTGAATAGAATCACATTACTTGGCGCAAATCGTAGCAACTCCATCTGTGCTTGCGCATGGTGGGCAAAAACTGTGAAACTATCATCTCCAGAATGTTGTCAAACTGTTTGCTCAGGTTATCCACGCGACAGGTTCACCGTCAGTTCCAGCTCACCTAAATCAACAACAACGGTGCAACAACAAGTAACCGATAAATCATCAAAACCAGACTCTACTCTAAGAGTAATCTGGCCCGCGTCCTGATTTGCTTCTCAATCATAGCCAACCGCATCTTCGGAAAACCTTTCACCGGCTTGCGAGTAAAACTGAAGTCGAGTGCCTTTCGGACCTTAGAGCGAGTCTTTCTTGTCATGATACTTCTGGCAACGTCGAAAAAGTCATCATACAAGCACGGCTTCTGCGATTCGGCATAAACCGACAAAGAATTGTCGCTCCTCCAATCATCTCCGTACGCTTGATAAAAAAGCGAATTACCATGATCGAAAAGCGGAGCAGGGGCACATATCTCGTTTGAGAAACTCTCCACCAAAACCCCGAAGTTGTTCAAATGCCTATCGGTATTGCAGATCAGCGCATCGAACGCCAGCATATCGGATAAAGCTTCCCGAAATTCCTCACCCATCAACTCGTACTCCGATACCACTGCCCACCATCCGTTGTTCTTCACGATGTCGCCGATAGACACAAATGAGCGTTCCTTACTGGTGAACAATTCACATGCAGAGCAAAGAATACCTTTCCATCTATGGATCCCATAATCTACCGAGTCAATCCCAAGCGTCTTGGCAACATCCGCCGCATAATACTCCGAGTAAGGCTCAAATCCTGAATTAGCAAATCCCGTAGTCCCGCCCTTGTAAAGATGAATCTTCCCATCTATGCGTCTCCAACACTTCGGAAGCATCCCGTCCGTGGTGAATTCCGGAGATGACAAAAAACCGGTACGTTGCGAACTTCCATATCCCGTAAAAGCAATCTGAGCAAGAAGCCTACTAATCCTATTGTCGTAAAGATTCACCTTCTCAAACACAGAATTGTCCTTATCTTCAACCACCCAATAGCAGTCATTTAGAGAAAGGCCCTTACTGAGTGACAATATGCCAAGAGGCCGATTAGCGCTCAACCCATTTCGCGCTAGAAACGTATTAGCGAACGCCCTGTTTTTTGGAATGTTGCGCCGCTTGACCCAAGACTCGATTCCTTCAGAAGTGGCTTCAAATCCAAACGGGAAAAGCTGACGGCGACTCTCATCTATCCAAATCACCCGATAGTCAGCGTCTTTGGATTCACGGCTAGCAGAGAATTTTACCAAAGGCGTATCAAAATGCTTCAGAATATATATCTCAGATTCCGACACGTTGTCTATTCCTACTAAATCGTTGTGGGGCTTAATTTAAGTGCCAAAAACATTGACACTAGTTTCTCTAAGATGGCATTTTACTATGTTCTTGCGTCTGGAAAGTTCTGGGATGAATAGAATAACAAATCTTTATTTATGGAATATCTCTTGCGGTTTTGTCCTGCTCAACATATTATATGCATATAGTTTCTATACGCATATAGCATACCAACGACGACAGGAGAGCGTCATGCAAGGAACAACATTGTTCGAAACGCTGCATACCTCAGAAATGGTGCAGCAATACATGTGGGGCTTTACACCAGAAAACCCCCAGTTCGTAGGTATTTTGACCGCTGCGCTTATCGCATTTCTTATCGGATATGTCGAGCAATTCCTATCCATCATTATGATTAAACAGGAAAAGCACGGCTCTTTCCCTATGCCGCTTAATACTTTCTACCTTGCCCACGACTTCCTTACAGGCGTCATCTTTTTATATCTAGGTTTCATCAACAGCTGGTTCTGGATCTTTATGGTGTTAGGAATCGGCATGTTCATCTGGAACTTTACCGAAATCTACGACATGTACGACTATGTGAAGAACAACCGCGAAGAAACTTTCAGAGGCATGTTTTTCGGAGAACTCACAACCAAGAAATGCATCATAGAACTCGTTTGCGAGACACTTGCATTTGGTGTATTCATTCTATTGATGATTGTCCTTATGGATGACCCGGTATTCCTAAAGTGGTTCATGATTACGAACATACTAATCGCAGTATGCACTGGTTACTACTGGACAAAAAACAAGACTTGCCGTGGCGCTTCAAAGATCTTGGCTATCGTTATTCTAATAGGCACCATCAACACTTTCCTGCCCACAGGTCTTGGTTGGTGGACCAGCATTTGCCCCAGCACATTCGACACACCGCTGTTCTATCTGATGGGCGCCGTTAGCGTTTGCTTCGCCATTAAAAATGTGTGGATTGTCTTCAAGAAGCTTCCCGCTAAACCCAAATATCTAGATGGTAAAAAGACTGTTCTATAAGAATTTGCAAACACACAACTTTTTGGAAGACACTTTCCGAAGTGTGTCTCCAAGAACCAACCGCACCCATAGCATTAGCTGAATCGTGGGTGCGGTTTTTGTTTTGGCTATATGTAGGCTAGATCGAGTACGCGACGAATACGATATGCGATAATAAGCGCGAAGGAAGGATACGGTGAGACACAATGACGAAAAAGGACGCCGATCTTACTATCGCCGATATACAAGGAGTTGACAAAAAAGACATCATCAGACGAGCGGCTTTTAAGCTACTGATGAATAAGGGATTTAGTAAGACTAGCTATTCAGACATCGCCGAGACAAGCGGCTGTACGCGTGCGCTTGTGCAGTATTACTTCCCGAAAAAAGAAGAGCTACTAAACGACTTCATGGCGCGCCTGCTCATTTTGTCAGATAAGCATTTGGTGAATCGGGGTCTTAAAACCGACTCATGTTTCATTGACTTCTACATAACGGGCTACATGCATTTTTTCTTCCTGCTTGAAAATGACACAATGCTTCCCCTAACGAGCGATATTATCGATCGTCGCACCCATTCCCAAACCGCACTGTCTCTAATGGTGGATTGGATGAATCACTACGAGGAGCTGGCATGCAAAGATACAGAAGACATAACCGCCGCTATTTTTATGACCGTCGGTGGAGCATACGAGTACATCGCTTACCAACTTGACTTGGGCAAAAATGTCGATATCCCGCTGCTTTTAGAACGCACTATCGGATCGTTTATCCACCTGCTTGGATTCAACGAGGACGACTTCATGGCACGCCACGCCCTGCATCTTCTCAGCGAAGACGATATCCGCACCATCAATGCTTGCCTTCTGCAAGAAATGGCATCATAGAATTGACATTCGCGGAATCATTGAATACTGCTGCGCTCTGTCCTAGAATGTAGCCACTGTAAAACCAAATCCTTTAAGGGGTTGTCTTTTTGGTCATTGTTCTGTAGAGAACGCTTAACCGAATAGGTGTTTCAAACGAGAGCCGTCAGGCTTTGTGGTTGGTGTTCGCACAATTCGACTTCATCCGTCCTACACTACAGAAAGAGACAACAATGAACCAATTTCCTAAATCAGAAACTTTCCCTTTAAATACTGTCCAATCTAAGATTATGGGTCCCAATCCTCTGAAGCTTTGCGAGGAACTTCTCCAAGAACATGAAATTCCGAAAGATGCCGTGGTGTTAGATTTAGGGTCAGGAACCGGCATTACCTCATGCATGTTAGCCCGCGAATATGGGTTTATCACCTACGCCGTAGACCTGTGGAGCGACCCCGGTGAAAACATGCGCTTCTTCGAAGAAATGGGGTTATCCAACCGGCAAATCTGCCCCATCAAAGCCGATGCCACACAGGGACTACCCTTCGCCACAGAGTTTTTTGACGCAGTTATAAGCATAGACTCTTACAACTACTTTGGACGCGATTCCGCGTACCTTGGCGAGAAGCTGCTCCCGCACGTTAAGCACGACGGGCTGCTGTACTTCGCCATTCCCGGCATGGTGAAAGATTGCCACGACAACCTGCCTTGCGAGCTGCTACTTAGTTGGACACCTGAACAACTAGAGTACATGCACGACATGGATTGGTGGCGCACCATGATCGAGCCCACTTGTGGCGTACATATCGAAAGCATAAGTTCTCTGAGCTGCCATGACGAGGCATGGGCAGACTGGCTTACTTGCGAAAACGAGTATGCCGCCGGCGACCGCGCCTCAATGGAAGCTGGAGCTGGAAAGCTGCTGAACAGCATCGGTATCGTATTAAGAAAGCTATAGAAGAAATCAGGCAGCTGGCGCACCTGTCGCCAGCTGTCGTCTTCACCTAACACAGCATATTTCTAGCCAATACGTTAATTTGCGCAAAGCCGTTAAGCACCCCAGCCCAGCAGCAATGGTTATTCGTTGCGCAATGCAGGAGAAAGAAAACACCCATCCGATGTGAAGCGTTTGCGATAGGCAGTAAAGCAAATTGCAACGATAGCCAAAGTTGTGGCAGCAGAAACCATCAGCAAAACGACTATTTGATACTTTGCTGCAATCATAGGATCGGCACCAGCAAGCACCTGCCCGGACATCATGCCGGGAATTTGAACAATGCCTGAAGCCGACATGGTAGCAAGAGCAGGAGTAAGACCAGACGCTATCGCCGCCCGAATCGAAGGGAACGCCGCCTCCCTTCGTGTGGAACCGAGCGCCAGATACGCCATAATCTCGTCAGATCGCGCGTCCATATCCGAGAAGAGCCTGTCAATCGCCACAGCAGTCGCGCTCAAAGTGTTGCCGAGCACCATGCCTGATATCGGCACAAGCACGCGCGCATCATACCAAGGCGAAGCATGAACAATAGCCTCAACAACTATGAATGCCACAATCATTGATGATAAGAAGATAGAGCCGAACACTTCGGGCCAAATATTAAGCGCCTTACCCTTTATGCGCCCCAAGGCAATCTGCGTAGCAGCAAGTGACATTCCTATAAGCACAAGGCAGACGAGCCACCACGACTGGTATTTAAACAGGTAGACAAGAAGCAGCCCCATTGCCAACAGTTGCAAGAAACAGCGAACAGTCGCTATAACGATAGCCTTAGTCTGCCTAAGCCTGAGTGCCCACGCAACAACAGCTGCCACAAGCATAAATGCCGCAGCTCCAAAAAGTTCCGGATATCCTATATCAATAACGCCTGCGTCCATTCTATATCCTTGCTTCCGCGCATTCGAGCTGAAAGATCTTGCCATTTTCCAGCCTAAACATTTTGTCTGCCACACCATCAGGAGGTCTATGGCGAATACGCAAGCAAGCCGTATTGTTACCAATAAGCTTGCGCGTAAGATTGGAAACCGATCTTGCCGAATCGTTATCAAGCGCGGCTTCCACTTCGTCAAGCAAAAAGACATCCGGCTTGGTTGCAAAAGCGCGAAGAAGTGCGACCCTAGCAAGCTCGCCGCCTGATAGCTGAGCAGCATCTCGGTCAAGACTGACATCGCCAAGGGATGCTTCATCCATAAGCAAACAGAGAGTCTTGTCGTTTGGTGGATTATCGTTTCGGCGGACTCGAAAACTCCATGGCAACAAGAGGTTGTCGCGCACAGTGCCAGCAATGACAGTGGGTTTCTGCGGCACGTAGCAGATGTGCCTTCGCCATTCTTCTGCCGAAAACGAACTCGAATCGACCCCTTTTAGCGCAAGGGTGCCGCTAGCTTCGGGAAGAAGACGCGCGCAAGCACAGAGCAGACTCGACTTACCAGATCCCGAAGGACCCACAAGATCTACAATCTGCCCCTCTAAAAGTTCGAAACTAATATCGTCAAAAGGCTTAAATGAAATGCCGTTTCGCCTATAGGATACCGTTAGCCCTCTTGCCTCGAAAAGCGCCACTTGAGCCTACCTCTACACGTACCTTATATGTCATATGTCGGGATGGTTGGGGGTTATGCGCTTTCCCCGTCTTTTTGTGCGCAAAATAATAGTAAACGACATTCAACAGCGCAACAAGCGCGTATTGCCAACACATCGCCCGACAACCCATCAATTCCACGATGACCCCGATTTCTGTAAACAAAAATGCCACATAGCGTATATGTGGTTGTCTTTATGTCATACTTTTACACAAGGGATAGAAAGGTGGGCGACGCGAGAAGAGGCTACATGCGGGCAAAGAGAAAATGGCTGAAGGTGTTGGGAATCGCATGTACAGCGGTCGTAATTGTTGTGGCTGTGGCGGCACTCGCTATCGATGCTCACGTGCGCACTTCCACAGAAAGTCGCATCATCTCATCTAACGAGGCCGCACGTATGGACAATATCGATTGCGTATTGGTGCTCGGCTGTGGTGTCAATGCTGACGGTTCTCCCAGCGATATGCTCGCCGATCGGCTGAAACAGGGAATTTCCCTTTATGGACACAATGTAGCGCCAAAAATACTGATGAGCGGCGACCACGGAAGCCAAGACTACAACGAAGTGGGCACCATGAAAGCAATTGCCATTAATGCAGGCATTCCCTCCAAGGATGTTTTTATGGATCATGCAGGCTTTTCCACTTACGAGAGCATGTATAGAGCGCGCGATATTTTCCAAGCGAAGCGCATAATTGTGGTATCGCAAAGCTACCATCTTTTCCGTGCGTTGTATGTTGCAGAGAAGCTAGGGCTCGATGCGTATGGCGTGGCATCCGATTTGCGCCCTTATGCGGGTCAGATGATGCGCGATGTCCGTGAAGTGCTCGCCCGAAACAAGGATTTCGTCACCGCTATTGTGCGTCCTGCACCTACTTTCCAAGGCAGCAGCATCCCACTTACAGGCAGCGGCGACGAAACGAACGACTAGCGCCCGATGCGTATGCAACTAAGACGCTTGCCCGATCTGATAATTCTCAACTGCTTCAATAAGAAAAGCTGTTGCCCCTTCGCCGGCGGCGTTGTCGTAATATTCAACAAAGCGTGGGTCATTCGCATAACTGCGAACGAGTCCTAAATATGCATCTTTCTCATACCCCTTGCCCCAGTGGATGCTAATCCACCTCTCGTGCATGCGGGCGAGTTCTTGCGCTTCTTCGCCAGTGGGATTGCCGATAGTCTTCGCTATTCTAAGCTGCACTTTGATTGCCTCTTCAAGTAGTTCTTTTGCATCCCATTCATCCTTTGTCAGATTCATCATACGTTCGTTAGTAGCATCAATTGCCGCATCACCATAGAGCTGGCGCGCCTCTTTACCATAGGTTGCCTCAAAATCCTCAAGCCCCTGCTTCTTCAATTCTTCAAATGCGTCTTTCGGTTCCATGCCTTCTATCCTTTCCAAGAGAAAGAGTGCCGATTCTGTTCGAGAAACAGCTTCTTCCATTGCCACTGTTTGCTTGCGTAAGCTTCCAAGATGACCATATAAAGCAGCGCGAAGATTACAGTTTGGGTCGCAAAGAATCCGACGTATGGTGCCAAGTTGCATTCCGCAGGCTTTCATAGCCAAAACCTGTGTAAGGCGTTTGGCATCTTTTTCGAAATACTGCCGATAACCGGATTCCGTCCTTGTTGGTTGCAGAAGCCCTTGGCTTTCGTAATGACGCAGAGCGCGTGCACTCACTCCGGACATGTTTGCCATCTCCCCGATGCTCCAACTTCTACCTTGGTCTTCGCTTGCCATTCTGATCGCCTCCTTGAGGCAATTGTGAACCTTAACGCAGCGTAAAGGTCAAGCAGCATGCGCGAAACAGCGCGTCAACAGGATAAGTAATCTTTAAAAGTAATCTTCAAAATTACCGTCGAAAACTACGTCGGTGCCGGGTATCACGGAAGTCCGCTCGTCTGCGGGCGCGTGCAGCACCATAAGCAAACCGCGACATAACACACCAAGTCTCTCGGCAACCTCTTCGTCGGTGAATTTAACTACCTCACTCGCACACATCGCGGCGATTCCGTGCACGTAAATCAACATATTCTCGTAAAGCCACATAGCTTGATCGCGATCGATATGGAAGGTGTTCATCACAGCACCGAGAACGTCCTCAAGATGTCCTGCATGCTCTAGAAATTCATTGATGCTTGCCTGCTCCGATTTGCGCATTAAAAGCAAGCGGAAAAGGCTCGGCTCCTCTACGGCGAAGCGAACGCATGCCATCCCAAACCCCTTGAACGCCGGCGTAAGCGCAAGCCCTTGCGCAACCCGTTCGTCGTATATCTGCCATGCCGCATCCGTTGCCGCAGTTCGAAGGTCCTCTACCGTGTCGAAATAGGTGAATATCGGGCGCGTGGACGTGCCTAGCTGCTTAGCCATAGCTTGCGCAGTAATAGCCTCAACGCCTTCGTCGCGGATAATATCGAGGGCGGTTTCAACTATCTGCTCTTTCGTGAACTTCGCCTTCGGTGGCATGCGAGCCTCCTTCCAACAAATGCTTGCATGTTGCGCTACGCTTATTATAGGCAGAGTTAGAGTGCCTCGAACCGCTTGCAGCCGCCCGACCTGAGCCAGAGGCGAATACCTAAGCATGCCAAGATAGCCAGCACAGCTGCAATAACGAGATAAAGCACAACCCCAATGTGCCACCCCTGCCAAAGCCAAATCACAGCGAAAGCGAATCCGCAAACCCAGCCTGCAATTATGGTTAGAATAACAGCCATGCTCCGCTTGACAGGTGCTGTCTCGTCTGTCCACTTGAGATTAGGCCAAAGAAGTCCCAGAGTAAGCCCTAAATGTGCGAGAAGTAGCATGAACAGCTGCGGAACAAGCAACACCAGCAGCGACTCTACCAACGAAACGCGCAGCACCAAAATCGCGCACAGGCTGCAAAAGAATAGCGGCAGTGCCGTAAGGACTATCTGAAGATGAAGCTTCGACTGTAAGATTTGCCATGTCGAAACCGGCAGAGAACGTACAAGCCATAGATTTCTGCCCTCAAGAGACACCGAGGGAGAAGCTGCATCGTTCATAACCACGAGCATGCAGGCAACCGCGCAAAGCAAAATAGATGCGGTGCCGGGCATTCCTGCAAATATCTCGCCAAACAATTCTACGTACTCTTCCCCTTTCCAAAGCAGAAGCACTCCAAAAAGAGGAAGCAACACCGTTCCTAGACCGCAGTTGAGCATGTAGTTGACACTAGAAGTAAAACGTTGCAGCTCTTTTTTCAGAAGGGCGTGCGCGGGGCTCTTCTGTCGTATGGTCTTTTCGCGATATGTCGCCTTGTCCTGCGCGCCGCTTGCCGTAGCCGTATGCAAAAACGTGCGCGACAGAACGAGCCATACCACAGCGAAAACGGCTCCGACGACCGCCGTCATAATAAGCAGCGAAAACCAGTCACCTTCCGCAGCCCGACCAAAGTTGTACAGCACCGCCGCCGACTCCTGCACTTGCGCGCCGTATAAGGCGGCGTTGACAGCCAAGTCGTTTATCGCCGCATAGATCTGGCTGCAGAACACCCAATACGCAGCAAGAAGGAGTATCGCGGCGATCGCAGCCACAAGACCCTTGTCCTTCAGCTTTAGACTGATGCGCGCTACCACCCAGCCCAACGCGCAGGACAGCACCAGCACAATAGCCGACACGAGGAAGGTCCAGAGCAGACCGGCACACACGACGGAAACGCCGCATGGGACCGTCACCCAGTACACTATCAGCGCAGGCGCACACACAATAGCCACATACATCAGCCCGAGTAGATAGACGTTTAGCAAGCGCGCCGCAAGGATGGAGTTAAGCGGCACGGGCATAGAGAACAGCAAGTCGTTGTCCTTCGCAAGGTAAAGACCGGCGTAGCCGTTGAATATGCTGCCAAACGCCCCCAGAAGAATGGCAACCATCCCCATAACGACGAAGTACATCCATCCCAT
Source organism: Adlercreutzia sp. ZJ154 (assembly GCF_011039055.1). Taxonomy (NCBI): domain Bacteria; kingdom Bacillati; phylum Actinomycetota; class Coriobacteriia; order Eggerthellales; family Eggerthellaceae; genus Adlercreutzia; species Adlercreutzia sp. ZJ154. The sequence goes on along the minus strand of NZ_JAAKEF010000006.1, from coordinate 41,270 downwards.
GCCGGCATCTGCGAACGGCTGGCAGAGGAAGAGAGCTAGCGCTGTAAAGATGCCCCCGAGAAGACCAATCATCAGCAGGGCGAACAGCAGAAACCTTACAGCTGTAGAAAGCCGAGAGCGTGCTTTGTTTTCTTTCGCATCGTAAAAGTACCCGCGCCACACCTCAGCCGTTTGTTTCTTGAGCAATATGCCAATCATTGCTGCCCCTCCAGCTCTAGGAAGGCATCCTCTAAAGAGTCGTCGCCCTTGACCTCTTCCACGGTGCCAAAGCGTACAAGCCTCCCCTGTTTGATGACGGCTACCTTGTCACAGAGCCTCTCAGCCACTTCCAGCACATGAGTGGAGAAAAATATCGCGCCGCCGCTGGCGCATACCTCGCGCATCATGTCCTTGAGATGACGAGACGCTTTCGGGTCGAGTCCCACAAAAGGCTCATCCATCACGATGAGCCTTGGATTGTGTAGCCATGCCGATACGATAGCAAGCTTCTGTCTCATGCCATGAGAGTAAGAAGCTATGGGCGAAGCCAAGTCGGCGGTTAGTTCAAACCGATCCGCATAGTCGCGTATGCGCGCCTGCCGCTGCGTCGCACTTACCTCAAAGATGTCAGCAATGAAATTCAGATATTTGATTCCCGTCATAAATTCGTAGAGATCGGGGTTGTCGGGAATGTAGGCAAGCATTTGCTTGCAGGCGATTGGATCAGCTTTGATAGATATGCCATCGATATAAATCTCGCCGCTGTCGAACTGTTGGATGCCAACCACCGAACGCAGAGTCGTCGTCTTCCCCGCACCGTTATGACCGATGAACCCGTAGATTTCTCCCGGCTTGATGTGCAGATTCAAATTGTCTACAGCGACTTTTTCGCCGAAGATCTTTGTTAGATGTTCAATTCTCAGCATAATGCCGCCTCCATTGACCAAGATTGAAACGCAAAAGTAAGAGTAATAATTGTTGCATAACAATCATTGCATAACGTAATGACAACGTCAACTGATTATCGAAATCCGCATAGAGCAACAGATTGCTTACACCATATCGTGTCGAAAATGCGATCATTAACACCGCCCAATCCGGACACAATAACAATAGAGTTCTCCGCCCTTCGGGCATCTTGAAGTAATATTCCACTGGCTGATTACTATGTTCGTCGCAACGCATTGTTTCCAGCAGGATCCAAATCTATAATGCCATCTAAAGTACCAAAAGACGGGAATAACGACATAAACAGAGTAGCCAAATCAAGGAGTGTTTTCTATGGCAAAGAACATCTTGGTAGTACATGCCAGTCCGCGCAAAGGTGGAAACTCAAGCATGCTCGCAGATGAATTCATCAAGGGTGCCGAAGCGGCCGGCAACAACGTGACACGCATCGATGTTGGACATGCAAAAATCGGTGGCTGCATGGCGTGCGAATATTGCTTCAGCCACGATGGTGCCTGCGTACAGCAAGACGAAATGCAGCAGTTCTATCCATTGCTACGCGAAGCCGACGTACTCGTATTCGCCACGCCCATGTACTACTACAACTTCCCCTCGCAACTACGCGCTTTTCAGGACCGCATGTTCTGCGGTATTGCCAAGCCGTTCGGCATCCCGCAAATCGGACTTCTTTTATGCTTTGAAGACAAGGATGCTTCCACGTGTGAGCCGCTAGTAAACAGCTATAAGGTGTGCGCAGACTATTGCAAGCAAGAAAGTATCGGTGAGGTAATTGTGAACGGTGTGTACGAAAAGGGTGCCATCGCTGGCAATGCTGGTCTGCAGCAAGCTTACAATTTAGGTGCAAGCATTTCATAACACAGACAGCAGCTAACAGTGAGTGTTGTTATCCCTGTTTCTTGTCACCCGATCGACTCATTCGACTGCCTGTATCTGAGCGGAGACAAATTTCTCGCATAAGAAAACCAGATCATTGATAGATAAGTCACCGTATTTGCCGGAAAGCCAATCAAGATAAGCATAGGTTACGGCTGATGCAATCATGCCCGCAGTCAGTTCTAATTCCGCGCCTTCATGCCTCTCACTTCGCACTAGCTGGTTGCGAAATAAAATAGCGAACGTTTTACGGAACTGTGTCCGATAGAGTTCAAACTTGCCATCTGAAGCCACCAACCGGTAGAATTCCATCTCGTCCTGCATGGCAGAAGTTGCTGCAATAAGCAACGTTCTCACTTCACTGCCGCCTTCGTTGACACCGCCATCAACTTGCATAGCGCTCATGATGCGCGCCGCGACATCATCGACAAACTCCCGCAAAATATCCGAAACTTCGTCATAGTGCGAGTAAAACGTCATACGATTCACACCCGCGCGATCCGTTAGCTCTTTAACGGCGATGTTTGTACTGCGCTTTTCAAGCGTAATATCAATAAATGCGCGCTGAAGCGAATTACGACTTCTAACGAAGCGTAAATCGCTAGACTGTCTATACATGTTGCCCCTACCCTAGCGAGAGCCGCCCACAAACATGGCTCCTGCTGTCACTAATCATCACAACCGCCAATACTGATTATTGTTCAGTCTAATAATCACTTGTAAATTAAAACAATAAATGCCAATTTTCACCATCGAAAGGAAAACCATGGGCTTCATCCTTGCAATGTTGGTGGCAGGCTATCCTTCAGGTGACTGCCTTCCGGAGAATTTCATTCAACATCTTACACCGGGCGCGCCCGATTTTGGCTTCACCTTAGTGGCGGTCATACTTGCCGTAGTATTCGGTCTGCTGGTGTATATTATTCCAATTATTCTCACGGAAACCGAACATATTCAACCTTATCCCCTCTGGCTACACTGCTTCTACTTCGCCGCCGACTTCATGGGCATCTGGGTGTTTTTGGATGCTTTCTTGAAATACGACTTTTTCTATATGTTCGGACTTCTTGCCTTAGGTGAGGCCATATGGGTGGGCATGGAAACCTATTGTCTACAACGCGCCATGACCTACGAGCGCACACTGAACTGGAAGGCAGATTGGTCGTTCAAGAAGCGTTTAATGAACATTGTCCTTATGATCTTGGTGTTTTATGTGTCTCTAAATCTGCTGCGTGTGGAATTACATGACCCTACCATGTGGAAGTTCTGGATATTCACACAGGTGCTAGTTACCACCGTGCCGGGTCTTGTGCTGGAACAGCGCGGATATCGCATGGGCAACTGTCGCATACTTAATATCGTATTCATATGTGTAGTTTTAGTGTCGTTCAACCCATGGTGCAATATGTGGATGGCTATCGCGCCCGATTTCTTCGGTTTGCATGTAAACCCGTGGTACTACATAACCGGCGTGGTGTGCTTGTTTATGGCAATTCGCGGCTTCATTATTTACGAAAAGCTTCCCGCAAAACCTACCATTGTCGAAGCAACTGGAAAGAAGCCGCTTCTAAAGTAAGAGCGTCAAAACCACCGACTCTCTAAGGGTCTCAACGGCAAGGGACGATTCTCCATGCGAAGGCGGATCCCGCACAAGGCAGTTCATCTTCCCCGTAAAGTATGAGAGCTGCTTCTCGAAAAGGCGGCTGTCGGTCGTAAGGTCCGGAAGAGCGGGCTTTCTTCGTTGATGTTCAATATACAGGGGCGCGTTCCCATGCCTTCAAGAATTGAGGTAAAGTATCCAACTAATTGACCAGAATTTACAAATACTTAAAAACTAACCAATATATTGGATAAATACGAAATATAATCAGATTCATGCACAAACCTTGCACTTACGATGAAAGCAAAAGGCAGCGGATATGAAGAACATCCTGATACCCCGACCGCATGCGATGGAGTGGCTTGAGCGATGGCGCGATAAAGAGCCCATTAAGGTGATAACCGGCTTGCGGCGCTGCGGCAAATCGAGCGCACTTGCGCTTTTCCGCGACCAGCTTCATAAAAGCGGTGTTCCAGCACAGAACATCCTCTCTATCAATTTCGAAAGCCTTGATGAGATATATCCAACTGAATCGCAAGCACTATACGACTATGTGGTCGAACGGTTGAGCTCGGGCATGAACTACATCTTCCTAGATGAGGTGCAGCACGTACGCGATTTCGAGCGCGCAGTTGACAGTCTAGCGCTGCGCGACGATGTGGACATATATATAACTGGATCGAATGCCGACATGCTATCAGGCGAGCTGGCTACGCTAATAACGGGACGTTATGTGGAGTTTCAGATGTATCCGTTCTCGTTCGCAGAATACCGAATGGCTTTCACAGAGATGAATAAAGAAGCGCTGTTCGACCGGTATATAACCTATGGAGGCATGCCATATACGGTGAACTTGACTGATGATCAAAGCATCGCGGATTATCTGGGCGGCGTATTCAACACCATCGTAATGGGCGATGTGGCGCGCCGACATCCACGCATGAACATGCAAGCATTCCAGCGCACGGCATCGTTTCTGGCAGACAATGTGGGTAATATCACGTCGTTAAACCGCATCTCGTCGGGGCTCAAAAGATCGGGTGCCGCGGTTTCAGTCGGCTCAGTGAATGAATACGTGGGCGCACTGATGGAGAACTACCTGCTGAACAAAGCGCCCCGATTCAATATCAAAGGACGCGAATATCTCGAAACACTAGAGAAATATTACCTGAACGATCTGGGATTCCGATTTTGGCTACTAGGCAAGCGTCAGGGGGATATGGGTCATCGCATAGAGAACGTGGTGTACGTCGAATTACTGCGGCGATTCACGTACGTGAGTGTGGGAAAGATGGGTCAGGCAGAGATCGATTTCGTGGCAGTAAAAGACGGTGTGCCCACATATATCCAAGTTGCGCAGAGTTTAATAAGCGATGAAGTGCGTGAGCGGAAATATGCGCCATTGCGCGCCATTATGGACAATCATGCAAAGTTGGTGCTGACGTTGGACCACATCGGCAATGGCGACCATGATGGCATCAAGCAAGTGAACCTGATCGACTGGCTGCTAGAGCAGTAGGCTAATCACAGCGCAACAAAATGTTGCTTGAAAGAGAGTGTTTGACCGCGCACAATGGTGCAAGTATGAAGGGAGATGAATATGTCTTTTAAAGAAACGCTTTCAAAAGCAAGAGAACAGCGCGGGATGACTCAGCAAGAGCTCTCCGATAAGCTCTACGTTACTAGACAAGCGGTGTCACGCTGGGAAAACGGTGAAACCGAGCCGTCTGTGGATATGCGTAAATTGATTGCCAACGTTTTAGACGTTCCTGTGATTCAGCTTCTCGATATCGACGTTTCGGAGCTATGTCAGTGCTGCGGCACGCCTTTTACTGTTCCTAATATGCCCCATGGCACCGATGCTGATGGCGAAGAGAACATAGAATATTGCAAGTGGTGCTACGATGGCGGCGAATTTATGTACAGCAGCGAAGAAGAGTTGATCGAAAAAACCGCCCCCTTCCTGATGGAGGCTACTGGAATGTCGCAAGATGAGGCTGTCTCATTCATGGGAGTTTTGGTTCCTAATCTGAAGCATTGGCAGTAGTAGGCAGGAAAAATCGAAGGCTAGCAGCAGTATGGAAGCATCTTTCTGTACTCTTCTTGAAGCTGAGCGAGACTCATTTGAGCGTTGGCAGCGCTAGTAGAAGGTAGCGCTATACGCTCAATATCGGACCATTTTCCAGCGTTGTATTTTTCGAGAAGCTGCGTTGCCTTGGCACCTGTTGTAAATATGGCTCTTATGGGAGCAGCACCAATGATTAGCGAAAGATCGTTTGGTTCACAGTTACGAATGCTTGCGTCAGATGCGCCTTCTATGTCGCATGCGCGTAGCACGTCCCAAAGCGCTATCCCATGCCGCAATGCAAACGCTTTACGCTCTTCGGTGTTTTCGAGTTCGGCTTCGCCAAAAATGGCAGCCATCACCTTCCAGAATCTATTTTGCGGATGACCATAGTAAAAGCCAACTTTTCTGGATGCTGGCGAAGGCATGGTTCCAAGCACCAGCACGTGCGAGTGGCGGTCAAATACAGGATCTATGGTGTGTTTTACTCGCATGCAGCGCGCGTTCTCTTCCTGCACCACGCCTTCTATGACCTCTTCCACATGGCTCTTTATGCCAAAGAGCGTGCGTGTTGAAGATATACGTGGTTGCATGTTTCCACTAGATTCTGCTAGCAGCAATTGCTGCATGCGATTCCATCGCTTTTCTTCTGGAGTAATCATGCGAACAGTATAGCAATCTAATCGGTTAGGCTTTTGTTCGTATACTTTGTGGAGCTTCTTATCCGCAAGAACAAATAACAGCCCAAACAGGCAACATCAGCAAAGAAGAATGCCCATGGCTTATAGCCGAATATCCCCATATGGAAAATGACATGGTGATACATGAAGAATATTGCCGCGGGGATAAAGAGAGCCGGCAATAGAATGCTCCACACTCCCCCGTTGATGGTTTCTCTCTTCCTCATCTTAACCATAGACAACACGATAAGCACAACTCCTACAAGGAATACAGCGAATACGATAATACCCGCAATATTCCAATGCATAGCCCTATCTGCATTCCTGCTATCCAAAACATACAGAACAGACTTCGCAATCGCAAACAACCTTGGGAAGCGATCTCGTAAGGCGCCGGACGCTTCATCCGTCCCAGAGCCCGACCAAAGTCCGATCTCTCCAAACACATTCTCGACGACGAAAGGAATGCCCAAATAACACGCCGCGAACGCCCATTTGGAAACCCACGTCAGTATGAAACCAAGCAAGAAAATGATAGCAAATCGGATAAATAGCAAAACGCCCTGTTTGAAGTTGCTCTTTAAGCATCCCGATGCAAGCATCCCACTAAACACCGCCATAGCAATCGCGTAGGAGGGAATGGTGAAGAAATCAAAGAAACAGAAAAGACATGCCGATGTAAAACAGATACAATCCTGCCAGCGTACCCCACGATTAGGGTTTCTCCCAACCTTCAAGCTGATTGCGCAGAAAAGGATCACTATGGAGATTGAAAACGATAGAAGAATATCTCCCATGAAGTTACCGATGATATTCGTTGACAAAAATGCAACCAGCGAAAACACCGTAGCAGGAATCCACCCTAAATAATGCCGAAGCTGCAAAAGAAAGAATACGGCGCTTCCAAAAGCAAATATCCCTAATACAATTGAAACGAAATCAAGATTACCGATCATAAGAAGCAGGAAGATTGGCAGTTGCCATCCATGCCAATAGCGGAAATACTCAATCGTGGTCGTAGTACCCGGCATTGTATATTCGATCATATTTAGAGCTGAAGCTTTGACTGGATCGCCCTCGTAATCATCTTGCTTGGCAAAAGATTCGATGAATCGGTTATTGTCGAAAGAAACGCTACTCCCAAAAACCTCGTGGCTATAGTCGAAATATTGCACCAAAGAGCTCTCTTGAGAGGCCTCAATATTATTCAAAATAGGCTCTTTGGGAAGAGCGGCGGCACATACACTACTCACAAAAAACAGGGCTTGCAAACCAACAAAGATCGCAAATAGAATCAGGATATGTTGCCATAGAGGCAACTTTTTTTCATTGGCTGTTTCAGCATCGCTAATCTTCGCATGCCTGCCGCATGCTTTAACTGCTTTGTCTTCCATACAACATCCCGAAACTACTCACAATTTTGTTTTATATAACCGAATAGACTATCATTTGTTAGAAGATAAAGGTACAGAGGCGCGGAAAAACATCTGCACTCCCGCCAACTTACTTCCTCTAAGAGATAAAGAAGCCTTTTATCGCGAGAAGAGCTAAGCAGACAATTCCCGCATGCGCTTGCCTAGAAGCAATGAATATGCAGAATCTGACAAATAAAACACGGAGCATATAGGCAGAAAAGCGTGTAAGGCTCAGTCCATCGCAAAGGGGTAAGGAGTGCTATTGCGAAACTCTGACCAAACCAGACCGTGTGTTGCCTTCGTCACTTTTTAGGCGAAAAGTGGTCAAAACTTCCGACTTTCCACAGTCTATAATGCCAAATTACGCCAATTACGAATCAAAATGGAATTGGAGAACCCTGTTTGCCCAGTGTTCTCCACAATTCAAGTTAACTATGTGGCGCTATGACCATGGAAAGCCGGAAGTTTTGACCATTTTTCTAACTTTTTTGAACTAGTATGCGGATGAGTTGAATCGTAATCTAGCGTCAAGGTGTTGAGAGCTTACCCAAAAGCCATTCAACAAACACTTTAAGCTATCTTGCGGAGGTATCGTTTCTCCTAACACTAGAGCCTCCGCATAAGCTACATCTCCACCTTTGCTTTCCTGCTTTAGTGAATCCGTTCTTTGACATTTTGCTGCCGCAAATGCTGCATTTTGAGATAGACACCGCTCACCCCTGTTCATAACTGACTTTTTCTTAGAAAAAGCTTGTTTGAACAAGGATGTTAAGTGAGAATCCTACACACTTTTCTGCCTATATGCCCAACACGGAAGACCGCCTATTTCAACAGGCGGTCTTCATGGTAGCATGCTTTCCTCTAATTACCCATGTCGCTTCTCAATAGGCAACCAAACTTGGCTCTTGTAATCCTCAGCCGTCATATTCGGACCGAAACATAGTTCCACATCCGACTTCGATGCCCACTCATATCCCGAACTCGGCAGCCATTCGGTAAGTATGCGGTGTTGCAGCGCAACTTCGCCGATATCAATCCCGCCTCGAAGGTTTTCCTCAATGTATCCCATGGCGCGATTGAGGTCATCAATCCATTCCGTACGCCACACCTTCTTCTAACACTGGTGATTCTGAAGGCTTAACCATTGTAAATCCTCGCACAGAGCGTGCACATGCTGAGGGCATAGAGAAGACCGTTCGGAAAATGTCGGATAACCATGGCTATGTTCTGAAAGGGATCACCTCGTCGTAAGTCACAGCATCTCCCCTGTTTGAATTCTTCGCACGAATGGTCTACAAAAAAACACCTTAACAATAAAGGTAATATCTTGTATAATGCCGATATAGGTAATATCTTCTATATTTTGAGAGATGAATGAATATGGACAACGTCTTTGCGAGAATCAATTCGAAACAGATAGGAGAAAGCTATTTTTTAATAGGTCTAATCAACCGCTTCAACAACAGCTTTCAGGCGGCAGCAGACGCTTTGCTTGAAGAGTTAAGTTGGAAACAAGTCTTCTTCATGAACTGCGTCGCTCTATTCCCAGAACCGCCAACTATTAAGGACATGGCCGACCTACTAGGCTGTTCGCATCAAAACGCGAAGCAGGTTTTATCCAAGCTGGAATCAGCCGGATATCTGCAAGTTCAGCAGGACACGGCAGACAAACGCAAGCAAAGAATAGCCCTGACCGAGAAAGCTATGCATTTCAGAAATCAGTACGAGCTGGCAAGCAAACAGGCAATGCAGCAGATTTTCGCGAATATTCCCGATGATGCGATCAGCAGCACGACTCAAATATTTATGCAGCTCATTGAAAACACTGAGAGGTTAAAAGGAGAAGAACATGAGAGCAATCGTAATCTATAACTCCAATACCGGGTTCACCGAGCAGTATGCACGCGAGCTATCCGAACGTTTAAGTTGCCCTTGCGTACCGCTGAAAAATCTAGACAAAGCCGAGCTTCACGCATACGATCGAATTATTTTCGGCGGTTGGGTCATGGGAAGTATGATTACGGGGCTGGATAAAATGCGCAACATCGCAGCACCTGATGCCGTGTTCGCTGTTGGATGCACTCCCCCCTTTGATGAGGTTGTCGCTAATGTTCAAGAGCAAAACAATCTGACGGATACTCCGCTTTTTTATCTGGAGGGTGGCTTCCGCTTCGACAAACTAGGACTACCCCAAAAAATGATCTTGAAAGCGGTGAAAAAGTCCACCATCAAAAAGAGCAACCGCACCCGTCAGGAGAATTTCATGGTTGAAGTGCTAGGAACATCGTTCGACCATTTCGACAAGACACAGCTTGAACCTTTGGCAAAATATGCAGAGGCATGGAAATAAAGTGCGCTCTTGTCGCATCCATTGTCGCCTTCATAAACAGGGTTAGGCGCTTGATTTCACTAAGCAGCTCATCATGGGAAATTCCGCAATGAAATCTGTCCTAAAACCCAAGCTCTTCAATTGCCTGTTCGCGCATCTTGTATTTGAGCACCTTGCCTGCAGCATTCATCGGGAAGGCATCCACATATTTGATGTATCGAGGTACTTTGTGATGCGCCAAGCGCTCTTCCATGTATGAACGCATTTCAACCTCATCAGCCTCTTCACCTGCCTTCATAATGATCCAAGCCATCGCCTCTTCACCGTACTTGGCATCAGGCACGCCGACTACCTGACAGTCTTGCACTTTGGGATGGGTCAGAACAAACTCTTCTATCTCTTTTGGATAAAGATTTTCGCCGCCACGGATAATCATGTCCTTAAGGCGCCCAGTGATTACATACGTTCCGTCTGAATTGCGCATGGCAAGGTCGCCCGAATGCAGCCATCTGTCGGAGTCGATCGCCTCAAGCGTCTCGTCGGGCATTTTGTAGTAGCCCTTCATGGTGTTGTACCCGCGTGAGCAGAATTCACCGTTTACGCCATCCGGCACATCAAGACCCGTTTCGGGATCGACTACCTTGCACTCGATGTGAGGAAAAGCATAGCCTACCGTTTCAGTTCGAAGCTCAAGCGAATCGGTCCAAGCTGACATAGTGGAACCGGGTGCCGACTCGGTTTGTCCGTAAACGCTAACGATGCCCGTCATGTTCATCTCATTTGGATCTGCTGCGCGACGCATCAGCTCGGGAGGGCATCCTGACCCCGCCATGATTCCCGTGCGCATGTGTGAAAAGTCAGTCTTTTTGTAGTCAGGGTGATTAAACATGGCAATAAACATAGTTGGTACGCCATTAAAACACGTGATACGCTCTTGCGTGATGCATGAAAGTGAAACCTTGGCGTTGAAGTAGGGAATCGGGCACATCGTCGTGCCATGAGTCATCGACGCAGTCATTGATAACACCATGCCAAAGCAGTGGAACATCGGCACTTGAATCATCATGCGGTCGGCTGTCGAAAGATCCATTCTGTCCCCGATGCATTTACCATCATTGACAACATTGCGATGCGTAAGCATAACGCCTTTAGGGAAACCCGTTGTGCCGGAGGTGTATTGCATGTTGCAAACGTCATCGGGACGCACATCTTTAGCCATGCGGTTAATCGTATCTAGTGATACGGAGTCTGCTCGCTTGAATGCGTCGTCAAAGGTGAGGCAGCCGGGCATCTCGAAACCAACCGTGATGACATTACGTAAAAACGGAAGACGTTCGCAATGAAGCGGATCGCCGGGCTTCGAGCTGGCGATTTCAGGGCACAGCTCGTTTACAATTCTTGCATAGTCCGAGTCAAGCGCGCCTTCGATCATGACAAGCGTATGCGTGTCGGACTGTCGCAACAGATATTCAGCTTCATGTATTTTATACGCCGTGTTTACTGTAACAAGCACAGCACCAATCTTGGTAGTCGCCCAAAACGTTATATACCATGCGGGAACATTGGTAGCCCAGATGGCAACCTTGCTGCCAGAACGAACCCCAAGCGAAACGAGCGCTCGCGCAAAGTCATCAACATCCTTGCGAAACTCCTCATACGTGCGCGTGTAGTCTAGCGTCGTGTATTTGAAGGCATATTGATCGGGAAAAGCATCAACGATATGGTCGAGTACTTCTGGGAAAGTAAGGTCGATAAGCTCGTCTTTTTTCCAGAAGTATTGTCCTGTACCGTCGTGGTTTGGATAATAAGACCCCCTTTGACGTCTGGTGTAGCGATAGCGTCGCATGTAGTTCACGAAATAGGGAAGCAAAATCTCCATTTCGGTAAGCTCTTCCATCCACGCAGGTTTCCATTCCATCGAAACGAAACCACCGTAGTTGATGGACGAAAGCGCACGCATAACCTCATCGATAGGCGCTGTCCCCTCGCCGACAAGGTTGTACGTACCATCGTCGTCAGAGTCGCGCATATGGACATGGCGCACGTATGCGCCAAGATTTCGTATCGTCTCAGAAGGCATCTCGCCAAAATCGCGATATGGATGATGTATATCCCAAAGCGCTGCCAGACTATCGCTTGCGTAAACATCAAGAAGCGATGTAAGCCGCTGTGTATCAGCATATATGCCACTTGTCTCAATAACGATGCAAACGTCTTTATCGCGCGCATAAGGCACCAACTTATTAAGCACATAGCGAACTGTTTCCTCGTTGTCGCTTTGTGCCTTTACGCACACATAAGGCACCTTCATTTCAGCGGCAATATCGATCAACTTTTGGGTGTCAGCTACACAGAGTGGCTCTTCCTCGTTGTCTTTGCGCTCAGAAATGTCAATAGAAGAATCGAATACAGGTATCTGAAGTCCGCGATTGCGCAACTCGCGCGTCGTTGCGCGCGCATTATACTTGTCGAACGGACCGCCCTTATCGATAAGCCTTTCATACTTAAGCAAATCATAGACCTCGATGCCCGAAAAACCCATGTCCTCGGCAGCATCGACAAGTCTCTCCCAGCTGTATTCATCCCATCCGCGAGTTGAGAAGGAAAGTTTCATTCGTTTTCCTCCTCATAAACAACCTTATTGAGCGCATTGATGTAGGCGCGGATGCTAGAACCAATAATGTCGGTCGAGATACCGCGACCTGAATAGATTTTGCCATCAGACATCAGCTTGATAACAGCCTCGCCCATGGCCTCCTGACCCTCAGTAACAGACTGCATTTGCCAGTCATCCAACTCATAGCTTTTGCCGACAATCTCGTCGATGGCGGCAAAAGCGGCATCGATAGGACCGTCACCCATACACGTCTTCTCGATCATCTCGCCTCTGATTGATATCTGAACATATGCAGTAGCTTTTATGCAGTTTCCAGAATTGATTGTGTACCGCTCAATCTTGTAGGTGGGAGGCACCTGCAGCGCCGCGGATGCAACAATGGCATCAAGTTCGCGCCCATCAATGCTCTGCTTTTTGGATGCGATGCGCTGGAAAGCTTCATAGACAAGTTCGATGTCTTCATCTGAAAGGTCGTATCCAAGCTTTGCAACACATTCGGCAATTGATTCTTTTGTGTCGTGCATATCAAGTATGATGCCACTATTGTCATCCGCCGACGCAGCTGCTGGAAACAGAGACGGCTTAGGAGCGCTCTTGCTGCAAATGCGTTCAATATGCGCGATAGTACGTCCAAGAGATGTCATCTTTACTGAGCATGTCGCATTGTAAGCCTCGCCCTTATCTGCGATAATTTTCGCGATTTTCGGCAAGGATATAACATCTAGCGGAAAAGATGTCGCCTTTACTTCGCCAACTCCCTTTACTATTCCAGCAAAAGCAGTTGAATTGACCATGTAAAGCTCATTGGAGCACGATATCCCTAAAGTAACGTCCTTAAGTTTTGGAATAGTCTCGAAAAGCTCACCGATGAAGTCGGAAAATTCAGTAGGCAGCATCGTTCCTGCATCGTCACAGATAGTAATTGTGCTGGCACCCGAGTCTATTGCCTTGGTGATAACTTCAGATAAAAACTCGCCGTCCGTGCGTGTGGCATCCTCAGCAATAAATTCAACATTCTGCGTAAGTTTCGCGCATTCGCGCACCGTGTTTTCAACAGCGTCAAGCAGCGCCGGAGCCTTCATCTTGTGCACGTATTCCATACGAGCGGGACTTGCCGCCACCTGCACCTGAAGTCTAGCGTTATGTGCCTCTGCTAACGCATCCCAGACAGACTGCACATCGCTTCCGTCTATTGCAACAGGGACTGCAAGCGTGCAGTTTTTCACAATCGATGCTATCGATTTAATTCTTAGCGCATCGGCCTTGGACTTTTCAATTCCCTCGATCTCGATGATGTCAACTCCAAGCCCGTCAAGAAGCTTCGCCAGTTCAAGTTTTTCCTTGAAGGTAAGTGCAAGCTCTTTTGTAGCGCCTGAGCGTTTCATTGTCTCGTCGCTTATGCGTATTTGTCTCATGGTTTTTCTTCTTTCGGGCTTAGCCAATTGCGTAAAAACATATGTTAATAAAAAATGTCTGCTTTTTCGACGTAGTTCGCTACTTATCTGCAATATGTGAGAAGTACAGTTCTTAGTGCGAGATGCTTAGAGACTAGCCTTATAAGCCCGCATATCTCTAGGACAGCGATTTAACGAATTCATCCAGCAAACTATTTACCGCATTCGGCTTATCCGTATTCGAATTGTGACCCGCTCCTTCTATCCAATGGATGGGAATGCCTTTTCGCTTTGACCATTCACGGTTGTATCGCTTAGCCGATCCAGCACCATCTTCCTCGCCGCAGATAAGAAGCACAGGACAGTCAGGCTCATAGGCGCGATTCGTTTCGACCGCTTGGGCTAGTACCTTAAAGCCGTGAGCTGACAACTCACAGTACTCGCACTTGTCATAGTCCTGCATCATCTCGCGCATGAGTTCTTGCCCGTACGATGAGGTTGCATTTCCTTTCGAACCTAGATCCACCAACATCTTCCACGGAAATGCCATGAACATAGCCTTAGTATGCTTGAGGGACCAAAGCTCCCAACCTTGATAATAGCTGCGCTGTAAAGGGCATGAATCGATAGAGACGAACCCCTTCGCCACACACGGGAACAAATCCATGAACGCCTGAGAAACGTAACCTCCCATAGACTGACCCACAAGCACCGGATTGGATACTCTTTCATTATCCAAAATTTCTTTGAGCCAGAGTGCTTTGTCATCAAGCGACCAATTGAGTGCGAACGGACGCGACTGACCATGGGATGGCGCGTCCCAGACAAGCAGATTCATCGATTTTGCGAAATTGGATACCTGCCGACCGAATAAACGATGGTCGGCAGTAAGCCCGGGAAGAAACACGATCCATGGCTGCTCAGGGCACACGTTATCCGAGATCCAATAAGCTATGGCTCCGGAAGGGGTTTGAAAATAGCGCTTCTCAAGATGTGTATCACTCATCGATGTCTCCTTTGGTGGTAAATTCAAAGTTACAACATTGACTTTTTGAGAATACAAGTAGGGATGTCAATTAAAACCCCAAGTTGCCTGTTCGAATTGGGTAAACCGAACAATACCTATGAGAGTACCGTAGAATACGAGAATATAATTGTCTTAGAAAAGTACCACCAGCACCAGAGCCATTGCCGCTGACACTATTCAAACGGTCCGCTACAATCCGCTTTTCACTTCTTGGGAAGGATGCCCTAGAAAAACGCCAATCACTCGCTCAAACCCTCGTATTCCTTATCACTCACAGGCTCCAGCCACTCGTTGTTCAAATCCTCTCCGGGAACCTCAATCGCAATATGCGAAAACCAGCTGTCCTTCTTGGCGCCGTGCCAATGCTTAACGTTGGGCGGGATAACGATGACGGTGCCAGGGGTCAGGCTTACAGCCTCTTTGCCCTCTTCCTGATACCAGCCTTCACCAGCATGACAGATGAGCTGCTGACCTCCGCCGCTCTTCGCATGATGGATATGCCAATTGTTGCGACATCCCGGCTCAAAGGTTACATTTGCGAGGAAAAGGTCTGTCTTTTCGGGATCCACGAGCGGTTTCAGGTAGGAGTTGCCGGTAAAGTACTGGGCATAAGCATCGTTGGGTGCGCCGATTCCGAACATGTCAACCTGCTCGAATGTCTCGCGGTCTTTTATCTTCGTCATCTTCTATTCCTCTTCTCCGTAGATCTCTTTAGCAACTGAAAATGCACTCCACGCCTTCGGCCATCCGCTATAGAATGCCAACTGCGTGATAATCTCCACAATTTCATCCTTGGTGATGCCATTCGCCTTTCCCTTTGCCATATGAAATTTCAGCTGGTCAAATGAACCTGTGGCAATAAGCGCGGTGATCGTGATCATCGAGCGATCGCGCGCGCTGAGTTCCTCTGTCCTCGACCACACCTGCCCGAAAAGCACGTCGTCATTGAATGCGGCGAACTCAGGAGCGAAGAAACCTAACTGATCCCTTCCTGCAGTCACCTTTTCCATTATTGAACCTCCTAAAACCCTACCTGTATCTACACCTGTATTTATGTCCATGGTATTTATGTCCATGGTGCCTCATTGAATAATCATTCTATCAAAGTGGAATCTTCGATGGCATTCGAATGGTAGGTGCTGCAAATTTGTACTCTGAACAGGCATTATATCATGCACCATTTAAGACCGAGTTACTCATCAAGAGCGCATGGCGAATAGGTTCTTCTCGAAGAACTCCTGTATGGTGTCGAACGGAATAATGTCCACCTGATCATAGAGATCGGTGTGACTCGCGCCCGGCACCACGGCGAATTCCTTGTTAGCGGGATTGATGCCACTCTTAAGCACCTTGTAGGTATCCTCGCTGAAGTAGAACGAATGCGCTTTGTCACCGTGCACCAGCATGACGGCATTCTCAATCTCGTCCGCATAGGTAGCCGTCGGAGTGTTAATGAAGGACTCGCAGCCAACGATGGTCCAACCATCGTTGGAGTTGAGCGAGCGGGCATGGTAGCCACGCGGGGTCTTGTAGTAGGCGTGGTAGTCCTTTACGAACTGCGGCGCATCGTCGGGCAGAGGGTCCACGACACCACCAGCCCGGTTGTACTCGCCGCTCTTATAGGCTTTGGTGCGCTCCGCAGTCAGGCTCTTACGGGCTGCGTTGCGTGCCTCCACACTGTCATTAGCATCGAAGTAGCCATTAGCATTCACGCGGCTCATGTTGTACATAGTGGATGCCACGGTGGCCTTGATGCGCGGATCCCATGAAGCTGCGTTCACCGCCATGCCGCCCCAGCCGCAGATGCCGATAATGCCGATACGCTCGGAGTCCACGTCATCACGGCAGCTTAGGCAGTCGACAGCCGCAAGAAAGTCTTCGGTATTGATATCTGGGGAGGCCATGTAGCGGGGAGCACCGCCGCTCTCACCAGTGAAGGACGGGTCGAAGGCAATCGTAAGGAAACCGCGCTCTGCCATCGCCTGCGCATAAAGTCCGCTTGACTGCTCCTTCACAGCACCGAACGGACCGGATACCGCAATCGCGGCAAGCTTTCCGATTGCCCCTTTTGGCTTGTACAGATCGGCAGCAAGTTCTATCCCATAGCGATTATGGAAGGTAACTTTCTCGTGCTTGACCTTATCGCTTTGCGGAAAAACTTTATCCCATACAGGCGTCATCTCTAGTTTTGGCATATGTATTTCCTCTCGTATCTATACTTCGATTTTCTTGATGGGCTTTGCGGGAACACCACCCACGACGGTCATGGGAGGCACATCCTTGGACACCACAGCGCCTGCAGCCACAACCGAGCCTCGCCCAATATGCACGCCGGGAAGCACGATGGCACCAGAGCCTATCCAGACATCATCTTCTATGTGAATCGGCGCAGGCTCTAGGCTCGAGCGCTTCGCTGGATCGAGTGGATGATTGAGGGTTGCCAATACCACATTATGCCCGATTAGCGCTCTATCACCTATATAGATGCCACCCTGATCTTGGAATTTACACCCGCTGTTGACAAATACGCTCTCGCCCAAGTGAATGTTCTTGCCGCAATCAGCATTGAATGGCGGAAAGAGCGCGAAGCCCTCCGGAACAGGTCGTCCCGTTAGTTCCGCAAAGAGTGCCACAAGCTCATCAGGAGTGTGGCACGCTGCATTAATGTCGGCGCAGATACAGATAGCCTCCTGACTTACCAGATGCATGAACTGATGCATTTCCGAACCACCTTCGACCGTCTTTCCGCTGTTCAAATGGTCAAGGTAGTCTTCAAGTTCCATGGTATTCCTTTCGTTAGGATTGCACCTTCCAAGTATGCATTCCTCAATCGATGATTTCTAATGCCTATAATGTAAATAGCATTATGCTTATAAGGCATATCAAGGAGAGTGCAGAGAGTATATGGAGATCAGAACGCTTCGTTATCTCATGGCTGTTGCCCAAGAGGGCAGTATATCCAATGCAGCTGCATCGCTGCATATGACGCAGCCCACTCTTTCGCGTCAGTTATCCGCCCTTGAAGACGAGATGGGGTGCTCGCTCTTCACAAGGACTTATAAGGGAATGGAGCTCAATGATAACGGTGCGAGGCTGCTCCGCTATGCGGAGACTATTATTGAACTTACGGAGAAGGCGGAAAACGATCTTTCGTCAAACGAAGGCTCCGTGAAGGGATCCGTTTATATTGGAGCAGGCGAGTCGGTGAATATGCGTTATGTGAGCGAGGCGATACAGCTGACTCTCAAGCGCTTTCCTGAAGTTGATTTTCAGCTCTTCAGCGGAACCTCGGTCGATCTCATGGACGGGATGGCGCGCGGAACCTATGACTTCTTGCTCGAATGCGAGCTTAAAGAACATGTTGACATGAACGTGCTAGCACTGCCTGTTCTCGACAGATGGGGCGTAATGACCTTGAGGGGCTCGCGGCTTAGCACCTTGGAGAGCGTGCGCCCGACCGATCTGGTCGGCGAGACGCTTTTGATGGCACGTCAGGCGATGAAGACCGGAATGCTAAACAAGTGGGCAGGAAAAGTCGCTAACGACCTTGATATTCGCATAATGTACAGCCTTCCGTTGAATGCTATGCTACTCGCACGCGCTGGGGCTGGAACTTTACTCACTTACGAAGGGCTATTCGAAACCGGAAGCGACACCGAGCTCACGTTTGTTCCGCTCGAACCAGAGCTGACGTCGCGTCAGGGCATTATCTGGCGCAAGGGGTTATTGAGCAAACAGGCTACGGCATTTCTCGATGCGCTTCAAGAATGCCTAATGAAGGCGTGACAGTCTGGGAAGACTAGTCGCGCTAGAATATTACGCACAGTTGTCGATAAAGGAGAGCGCTAGCGCAAACGGAACTTAAGAACGACGGGGTTGTGATCGGAGTAAGCGAAATCCAAGTCGAGAGTCTCACAGCTAATCCGATCAATGTTGTCTGAGCATATGAACGTGTCCATGATCCAGCGATCGTTCGCTCCGTCGTATGATCGACCGGCGTCGCGGCAAGTAGCGGCCGAGTCGAACGCGCTGCCCTGCTCATCGAATTCAGCTTTCACCGCAACGGTAAATCCCGTAGGTACGCCGTCGAAGTCGAAAGGCTTGGCCCAGCTCTCCACCACATCGGTTTCATTGTCGAAGACCTCGCCCGAAGCGCCGATCATATCGTGGTTGAAATCGCCACCCGCGATGACATAGTTGCCCGCGTCACGCTGCGCCTGCATGTCTTGGTACAGCATCTCGCGTTGCGCCTTCATGATGCCCTCGTCGGCACCGTAGGCGGAAAGATGCACGTTCATCAGTATGAGTTTCCTTCCATTGTCGAGCGGCACCTCGCAAATGGAATAGCAGCGATCGAGGTCGAGGAACTTGCTGAAGCTCTCAGAGATGGGTAGGCTGCGCCGTAGGGGATTCTCGAGCGCAAACCGCGAAAACGTTGCTATCCCCGATTTGTTGGCACCATGTGGTGCGTAGGGCGGCCATGCGAGGAAAGCGGAGTCGTAATTCTGGCTGAAAACCGAGGTGTATTCCGGAAAAGCATCGCGAAGCAGGGCATATTCGTCGATATGATGGCTGCGCGTGCCATCGACATCAACTTCTTGAAACAGCATGAAATCAGGATCGAGCGCAGCTATAGCTTGGGCAGAGCCCCCAACGTTAGTCTTAACGATCTCGGTACTGCGTGCAACAGATCCTTTGCCGCCATCCATGAAGAAGTCGAATGACTGGTCATAGGCACCAAATCCAAGGTTGGCTGTGACGATGCTCAGCTCCCGGTCATCTTGTGTATCGAGCGTCTGGGCAATATCGGTCGATGGCGGATCAACTGTGAGCACGAGATGATCGTCGAGGCGATGGTAGCTCAGCACCACATAGACCACATAAAGTATCATCACTGCGAGAAGAGCACCAAGAGCAATTGCGATGCCCTTTGCCACCTTGCGACCCACGTGCCGGTTTTCGCCTCGATGTGTTACATCATTCACGAAAGGTGCCTTTCCCATCGCAGATTCGGCATGATACGAATATTCGCTTGGCATACGCGTCATTGCCAATTGTGCCGTGCCGCCAACCTGCGGACGCGCGAAACCCTACCTGCCTTTTGACTCTATTTCCTATCCAAAACATTAAACCATAATGATCACGATAGCTCCTTGATGAGACTTTTTGGCTGCAATATGCGCGCGCAATATCTAGCATCCTTAGTTGGGCGAACTATCTCGCGCAAACCACCGGCGATTATTCCCACTCAATCGTTGCACCCGTCCATAGGGCGGTGCCTCGTACTATATCGTCCATGTCGTACCACCTCGTGTTAAACCGTGCGAATCAAATCCGAATCAAAGGCTGATTCGGAAGGGCGGGGAATAGTTGCAAAACAGCTCTTTTTCAGTGGTTTCGCGTGCTACTACTCCCCGAACTGCACTTGGGAATGATTGCAGGTGGCTTGGAAAGGAGTTGATTCAAGCGAATCAACCTGTTTTGTGCACCATTACTTGCTGCGGTGGAATGCATGCTGTTTGTAAGCGATTCAACAGAACATCCAATCGTTATTTGTTCGGTCCTTCCGCTCCGATGGTCTTATAGCTGCCTTTTGGGGATAATAGCTTTTAGGTAGATTTTATGGGGTGAGGGACTATGGGAGACAATGCAGAAGATCCCATCAAAGAGGTCTTGGGTATCGATAAAGAAGAGCTGGAGAATGCTCTTAACGACATGCTGCCGGGACTTGCCAACCATGCGAGGGATGTGAATCTCGATCCTGCGATTGCGGCACTGTACAAGCCAGGTATGATCATCAGAGACAAGGCTTTCGTCGATGCTTCGGAGCGTGTGGGCGGGATGGCGACGACGCACCGTTTCGCTATCTTCTCAAACCATATGGTCGACCTCTCCGAATACGAGCACGGCACGAACTGGGGTCTGTGCGTCGCGACACCGGAATCCCGCTTCAAGGTAATCGACATCTACGAATGCGAAGGCAAGACCCAAATCGCGC
Source organism: Adlercreutzia sp. ZJ154 (assembly GCF_011039055.1). Classification (NCBI taxonomy): domain Bacteria; kingdom Bacillati; phylum Actinomycetota; class Coriobacteriia; order Eggerthellales; family Eggerthellaceae; genus Adlercreutzia; species Adlercreutzia sp. ZJ154. The sequence goes on along the minus strand of NZ_JAAKEF010000006.1, from coordinate 20,324 downwards.
TCCTGCACCTGCTCGATGACGAGCGCTGGCGTATTTTTGCCAACGCAGAGTTCAGGATGCCGGGTCTTGACGTTGGGGATATTCGCGCACGTTTCGAGATGCGCTGCTCGCAGGAGCCCATCCCGGAACTTGCGACAGAGGAATGGCTCGATCGCTGCTCCTATCCCGTAGGGCTGAACCCTTCTGGCGGGCTCTACACCCCTGACCCCATGCCGGCAGAGGCACTCTGGCGTGTCGCCGACACGGGCTTTCGTAGGTTCATGGGCAATGTCGTGTTCCTCGCCAAGGGACCGAACGACGAAGGTTGGCTCGATGCGGTGCCTGAGAACATAGATTCGGGCGGGGTCTTTGCGTGACCCTACATCGACCAGGAATGCGGCTTGTCCTTTCGCTACCTCTGCCCGGCTGCTGTAGACGGAGATAGATGGGTTGCCTTTAAGTGAGACCAGAGCGTGCTCGTAACGTTTCGATTGGGCTCGCTTGAAAATGCCATCTGGTGCCCTACGGGTATCGACCCCCACGATTTCGAAAAACTGACGTTCGAGATGGACAAGACGTATGAGCCCGACGATAATGCGACGCTCAAGCTCAGGGAAGCGGAATTCCTCGATCCCATCAGGCGTCCGCTGTATCCTGACGACGTGCGGGCTCTTCTGCTAAAGGAAGGGATGTCTGCGGAATTCGTATGGCTGCGTTTGTGCGACCTGAAGGACGATTCCGTATTTGGAAAGCTGCTCAACGAGCCCGAGCAGGATTTCGGCGTTCATGCGGACGACGTTTTGCCGCTTGCGTTCAGGGACGACAATGAGCGCGGCATTGAGGCTGCGGTGCTTGTAGACGAACTATAACAGTCGATTTGACGTGTGTGGCATCCTTTAATCTAATGGAGGATAATTGTTACTGGCGAATAGACAAAAGCAATGACGTTGTTCGAAAGGAGGATACGTGGCGGGCAAAGAGCCTATAGACGAATATCTGACTACTGGGTCAGCCGAAGAATCCAACTTCCGCAGCGTAATCCTCTTTGGTCGCAACACCGCATCCTACAAATTTGCCCTTGCAAAGGCGCTTTTCGATTTGGCGCGACTGGGTAAGGATTCGGTGACGCTTGAGCAGCTCGCGAATCCCTACACACGACACCTTGTCGAACACATTAAAAAGCATCCCAAACAGTCCACTAATAGATCGAACAAATTCTTGGATACATGTGAAGGCTTTGCAAAGGGATCAACGTCGTATGACCAGCTTATCTCCACAGCCGTTAAACTTGGCTTCAACAACGTCCTTGATGCTTTCCACATGGTTAACAGAGGGAATGTCCCTATAAAGTTCTTCGAGAAGGATTTCAGAGGCGGTGCCAAGCGCCTCATTCTTACCGATGAAGTGTTCGAACTAGCCAACTCGGATGAGTCGAGCAACATCCTCCAAGAGATAGAGTCGCGCTGGAACCTCGTCGAGACAGCCTGGGAAACCGGGGTCAGCGCGAATCTACTTGCATACGATGAGGACACGCAACGGATAGTGCTCAATGACAACCTTCGCAGGCAAAGCGTGACGTCTGTTCGCGGTGCATTGAATGACTACCAGAAAGGGCACTGCTTCTATTGCTTTGATTCGATTTCCGCTACAGTCCAGCAAGAGGACGAAGAGCCGAAACTCGTTCTCAGCGATGAGCCTTCACGTGTGGAATATGCAGTTGTCTCCCTTGATCAAGAGGAGCCGGAAAGCGAGCTTTGTGATGTGGATCACTTCTGTCCGCACATGCTCTCAAGGGAAATGCGCGGCATCAACCTCGATGGCGTATGGAATCTCGTCTTAGCGTGCAAGGATTGCAACCGCGGCGCTGGTGGAAAATTTGCGCACATACCCGAAGAGAAGTATCTCGAGCGATTGTGCCGTAGAAACGAGTACCTGATTGTTAGCCATCATCCGCTGCGCGAAACGCTCATTTCGCAGACTGGTGCTAGCCCTCGTGAGAGATGGCGCTTTTTGAAGAGAGTGGACGAGAGGGCAACCGAGCTTTTGACGGGTGCGAAATGGTCAATCGAGCAGCGCCAGGCAGCTGTATTTTAGAAGGAATCATCATGGACGCGACAAAACAAACATTGGAATACTACAACGAGAACTCCAAAAAGTTTTTGGCCGATACTACAAACGTCGAGTTTGGTGAGCTGCAGAGCCGATTCGTAGCCATGCTTCCAGTCGGTGGTCGCATTCTTGATCTTGGCTGCGGAAGCGGGAGGGATTCCCTGGCTTTTCTAAAGGCGGGTTTTGATGTCGATGCTGTTGACGGAAGTGGTCAAATGGTGGAGGCGGCTACAAAACTCACGGGGTTGGATGTGGTGCAGGCTCTCTTCGATGAATATGAACCTGCTGGTTTATACGATGGCATATGGGCTTGCAGCAGCCTGCTGCATGTCGCGCCAGACGATCTGCCTCGCCTTATTGAGAAGTATTCGAAGGCGCTAAAGCCGCATGGCGTCTTCTACCTCAGCTTCAAGCTGGGGGACTACGAGGGCATGAGGAACGGTCGATGGTTCACCGACCTCACCGAGGAATCCTTTCGCGCGCTGATTGACAAGATTGTCGGCCTAGAGATTTCGGAAATAGATATCACTTCCGATGTGCGCCCTGGCAGGTCTGACGAGAAATGGCTCAATGCTTGGTGTGTTCGCAGTTAGTAATGCTCACTTAAAACATGCAGGCGTGACATTTATCTGGTGTCTGTCATCTTTTTGCGAATTGGTTCGAAGCCATCTGCCAAAAACTATCAATTCGCTTGAATGCTTGTATTCGTTAACTTAAAAACGGGCCACTATTTAGTTGACGAATACAATACTCATAGCTTTAGTAAGGTTATTGCAAGGGTAGTGTCTCGAATGTTCATATGACCGACCAATGTGTCAACAGGCATTAATGCTCCCGACCAAGATACAAACTTGGTCGGGAGCATCATCCTAACCCCCACCCATCGAAGCCGACGCTTTTGATCGTCATGCACTGTGATCAGTCTCATATTCGCAAGGTAGCAGCATGCCAGAGCTGCAGGAATCCAAATCGTCTGAGGTAGAGCCGCAACAGCTAGGCCTTCATGGCCGAGATTCTGGTGTACGCGCGGGTCATGCAATGCGCAAACGTTCGTCGCGGAGTGCCATTCAGCTGCATCGCTCCGAGAGCAGAAGGTAGAATCAGGATATTAGCAGCAAAGGACTCAGGATATCTCTGCCCAGCATTCCTCGGCCAAGAGCAGCAGAAAATATATCTTCTTGGCAAGCTCCCGAGCCAATGCTCCTTTGACCTTGTTGGGTGGAAGACCTCTACCTAGAAGGTCGTCCCGCCTTTTGAATATGCGCCTCTGGAATGATGCAGCCTGTCGGTCCTGCTTCGTACACGCATCGGAGGGGCGGCTCGAGAGCGCCTGAGTTAACGTTATCCATGATCCAATCAGCAACATCGTTGACGCTGCCTATGATGGTGTGCTCTAGCGGGGATCCTGTCTCCGACATGATCGCGCAGATGCAATGCTTCTGCGAATGCGTGTCGATTCCGACATAGGTACAATAACGCATGAGGGTCTCCTGCCTTTACGGATTTGCTGCTGATTTTGTGCTTGCAGGACCAATGGTGACAGGAACCAGAACAAAACCAAAGGAGGTCCGACCGACACATTGGTCGGTCATAGTTTCTGGTGTTTGGCGATTCCGTTTTGGAGGGCAGGCCGTAAGGCCTGACCGAGAGAACGGAACATCATCTAGAGGATGATCGTCTCGATCACATATATTAAGCCGCCCTCTTCTCGATGGCAACATTCTCATCCTTTGCGATCTCGATGATGGTTGCGGCTTTTCTAGCGATCTCTTCGATATCGTATGGCTCAGACTCGGACTTATGTTGCTCGAATGCTTTCAGCATCGATGAGTCGTTGAAGTATCCTCTCATCGACCGATCCTCATTCTGCTCCGTGAGCACCGCTCCAACGAGTCGGATGAGCGATGCTGTAGAAGGGAGAACTTGCACCACGCGGGAACGTCGTTTCATCTCTCTGTTCATCCTCTCCTGCACGTTGTTGGTGCGCAGCCGCCTTCGGTGCTCCTTCGGGAAGTCGAGATAGGCTAGGGCATCCGCCTCGGCAGTTGACGAAACAGGCGATTGGAGCATGACCTGGCTGCCGAATTCGCGACAAGTGCGAGAAGAGTGTTTGCGACCATTATTCCGTTTCGCAAATTCGCACTTTTATTATTTTTGCGAAATACGCTAGAATCGTCACAAGGAGGTGCGCGCATGAAGCTCATAGAACGCAGCCGTTACCTGAGGCGGCTCGAGGACGTCAGAGACATACCCGACATCAAGGTAATCACAGGCGTGCGCCGAAGCGGAAAGTCCAAGCTCATGGACGCGTTTATCGAGCGCATCGGCGAAGAGCCCGACCTAAACGTCATCCACATCAAGCTAAACCTGAAGCAGCACGAGGCGCTGCTGGACGCAGACGCGCTGTATAGCTACGTGAACGAAAAGTTCGACCCGGGCGCCAAGAACTACCTCTTCATCGACGAGGTCCAGTTTTGCCGAGGCTTCGAGCGGGTCGTGAACAGCCTTTACGAGGAGGAGCGCTTCGACATCTACCTCACAGGTTCGAACGCGTTTCTGCTCTCAAGCGACCTTGCCACGCTTTTCGGGGGCAGGGTATGCGAGATAAGCCTTTACCCCTTCTCGTTTGAGGAGTACCTCGCCTACTACCCCACACGCGACATCCAACAGGCCTTCGACGACTATGTGGGCGCAGGCGGCATGTCCGGCGCATATCTGTACCGCAGCGAGCAGGACGCACGCGGATACGTCAGCGGTGTCTACCGTACGGCCATCGCCAAGGACATCGTTACCAAGTACGGCGTCGAGAACGAAGACCTTTTGATTCTTTTGGGAAGCTACCTCATGGACACAATTGGCGAGCGGACCTCAGTGAGAAACATCGCAAACAAGCTGTCGAGCGCGTCTTACAAGACAAACGACAAGACCGTGGGATCCTACCTCGGATACCTGTGCAAGGCGTTTTTGTTCTACCCGGTTGCGCGCTACGATATCAAGGGCAAGCGCTATCTTGAGACCGAGCGCAAATACTACCTGTGCGATCTGTCCTTCCGCTTCGCGGAGCTGGGAACCAGGCATGCCGACTACGGCCACCTCTACGAGAACATCGTCGCGATCGAGCTCATGCGGCGAGGATACGAGGTGTACGTCGGCCAGATGAGGGATAAGGAGGTCGACTTCGTCGCCATGAAGGACGGCTCGAAAACATACATCCAGGTTTCTGACGACATCTCGAGACCCGAGACCTTCAAGCGCGAGATGTCCCCGCTTCTGTCGATAAAAGACGCATACCCTAAGATGGTGATCGCCCGGACGAGGCATCCCGAGTCCCAGCACGAGGGCGTCAGGATCATCGACATCGCCGAATGGCTTTCCGTTTCGCAAACATAGCATATTTGCAATTTTGCGAAATGTAATAGGACAGATCGACGCGATCAGCGCATGCAGGTGAAAACAAGGCAACGAACACGGTGCGCGTATTGTCGGTCGTGTGGTGAACACGCGCGTCGACGAGTCGATGCTCGACGACGAGGGCCTCGTTGACTTCGGGAAGATGCGCCCGATCGTATACGACAGCACGCGTTGTATCTACCGCGTGGTCGGCGAGGAGGTCGGCGGTGCCTGAGATGCGGGCAAATCGCTGTGCAGAAGCGTGTGAACGAAATCCTCGGAGGCATTATGCGGGAAATCGTTTTGTTCCGCGTTTTACCCTCCACTCCTCCCAGACATACCTTCTAAACAGGATTTATAGTCTGACTTGGCTTTTTCTCTTGCTTTCTCGTCCGTAGTGTTGCCGAACTAGGTCTTACGCAAGAAAGGCTCGGTCACCTAATAGATTCGAGCAAACCTCGCATCTGGTGTATTGAGACCAGGAGGGTTTACACCTCAATTGATACTCTGCTTGAGATAGCTGAAGCGCTCGGCACCGCAGCTTCCTGCATCTTAGAGAAAATCTAGGAGGTTGACCGGAAGAACTTCCCTGGCAAACTATCCGCCAAAGACAATGCATTGATTCGTTGCTTTTCAACGTAATCAATGATCCTATCCCTTGTAGGACGAGAGTCAGCAGAAGACGCTTTACCTAAAAGGACATTCTGCACGAATTCCTTACCTTCCTCGCCATCCCAAGATGGCCAGAGCACTGGTTCGCAAGGTATATTCTTTGCAATAACCACGTCTTGGGCAGTTTGCGATTGTCCCTGCAAATGCCTGGCGGATATTACTTCTGAGTTCCAGTATTCGTTATAGAGGTCCTTCAAGCCATCGAGGAAAATGCCGTACTGACTATCAATCCCATCACTACTAACCGAATCTATAACCTGCTTTTTGAATTCATCCCTCATCGAGTTTTCTCCGATTATAGGAATGATGCGAATGGCGCTAGCCGGCACGCTCTCGCACCATTCCACATATCCATCGATTTTGGAAATACATTCGTCATAGTATGCGTTGATCTGGTCGTGTACCGAAGGCAACTGAGCATCTACAAAGGCGTTTTTCTTTGCAGCGAAGATGGTCTCGAACTCACGCGCTGCTTCCTCTGCTTCATGGTCGTCTATTACGACATCACTATCTTCTTTTACAGCAAGTATGATCCATTGCGAGATGTCGGCGACCCACTGGTCGATTGCTGTGTATTCGTCAGTAGCACGTGCCTCTTCGGCAAGACTGTTCAACCAAACGAATACTCCAGAGAAAACCACCCATATGACAAACAGGATGACGATATAGCGCACCTGAACGTTTTCGTCTTTGCCCTCATGTGCCGGTAGAAGCTTGAATTCGCTCCATAATTCTTGCTTCGTTAGAAGACAAGCACTGAAAAGGCTAACTACACCGAAGAAAACGGGAAACCCGACGATGATGTTCACTATCGCCGAGACAACGTACGAGGCTCCTGCAATCTTGTTGATTCCGTATTCAGTGAGACAGTTCGCATATGTAGTCAGCTTGTCCAACTCCCCGAGAAAAGCAGCTGGGGAATCCTTGTATGGGAGATACCTTTCTTGGATGATTTCATTCAAATCAATCTGTATATTTGTCGGAGGTTGAGCAGCAATCAACATGTAGATTACGGTGAGCAACAATGCAGAGACGATCACGCTCCATCGAATCGCTCGCGCTTTGTAGTATTTGGCTGAGTATTCCTTTTTGAAGAACCGTTGCAGAACCAAGAAGATACCGTAGAAAATTAAAGGTGCCGCATAAAGGAGCAGCCACTCTTTCGGATTCCAGCTGGGAGACTGCAAAACGAACAAAACAGAAGAAACGAGATAAACGGTAAAGAAACTGCCAGACCAGATGAACCATCTTCTGTTGTAACGAGATAGCTTTCCAGATTCGTTATATAAATCTTGCTTATGGAGCCGAGTAGTTACGACGTCATACATCGATCCCATGGTAGCTGGAACTGCATAAATCAGAAAAATGACGGGTAGAACCCATGCTGGAAGAATGGGCGAACAATTTCTAGCAAACGATAGAAACACGACTACTACTAATGCCTTGATAACACATTCGCCAAATTCTTTGAAACGAGAGCGAGCAGCAACACCTTTATCCCTCACTGCCAAGTCAGTACATTTATCTTCCTTGGCAACTGAGTCGATGGTGGCTTTCGCATTAGATGTTATCTCACGTAAGCGCATAAATCATATCCCAGGTGATAATCTTGCGGATGGCACCGCATGCACGTCTATAATCGCCGGCAGCAATGGCAGCTTCGTACGCCTGTTTAACAGTAGGCTCATCGATGCCTACAGCTTCGGCAATCCAAAGGAGCGAGTCTGCATTCATGAGGCTGTTATAGCAACGCATCGCGCTTCGGTTAGGCTGTAGCCGAGAATAGTGACCGCCACCTTTGGTCTCGTTCGAACGAAACCATGCGACCATATGCTCGCGCTCTGTCCTTCCTGTCTTCTCCAGAGAGTCGTGAACTTGAGAGATATACCTATCTGAATAGGGGTAGTGATCCTTCTTCGCCTTCAGAATATCCGAGAATGCCTTGCACCTTATGTCTGCCAAACCAACCAACCTAAAACATCAGCGCTCTGAAATTGATGCCCGCCTATTTTCGCACAAGGCATTAGTTTCTTCTCCCGAACATGCCGTCAATGAGCGCATTGATGACTAAAGGGCAAAGCCATGATGGAATAATGACAATCGCAGCTTCAAGACACCTCTTGCACCTTGGTGCTGACAGCCAGGACTCTATGCTCACGCGACCTATCTTTGGAGACCCCGTCACCAAATCCTTCCGAAATAAGAATTGAGCCCCGGCGACTTGAATCAGCGGTCGTCCCGGGGCTAACTGCTTCGCATTTTACTATGCAAGTTGGCAATGCCCGTATGACGGAGCCAGCAAGCTGGAACCAACCCTGGAACCAACCGTGGTTATATGGTTGGTAGTTCTGTGGAAACAGTATTTCGAAGATGTCGCGACTATGTTAGGATTATGCACTGCACGAACCGTGCGCTGCTTTTATCCAGAGTCGGGGAAGAGAGTTGGCTCGAAGATCCCGGCACCAACCTGCAGGCATGCAAGGTGGTAATGCCAACATCGATGAAAGGAATCGTCATGAACACAACCATCGAAACAACGAACGCAAAAGCCACTACTGCTGAGGGCTTCTTCGACCTTCAAGCCGACAAGGTTCGAATCAAGCTTCTACGCAAGCCCTCAGGATATGTCAGCTCTCTCGCCATGGACAATCTGGGCTATCAGATGCAGTGCAGCATCGATGTTCTCGAGGACGACCTCGCAAAGGACAACAACCCACACGTTCTCCAGCTCAACCTCCAGTGGCGAGGCGAGGACTGGCGGAATCCCACCGCTTGGCAGCTCTATGCCGACGGCTCTCTGGTCGCAAGCGGCACCGGCGACTACGCCCGCAAACTTTTTCAGAAGTCCGCCGACGCCTTCCTGCAGGTCTGTCGCCGTGCGGTTGAGGCGGCGGAGCTCACAGCTCTGAGTGAGCACGACTACCGCATGCTCAGCTGCGCCCGCGCGATAGCCGCCCGCGAGCCGCCTAATGGCGATGGTAGCCTCTAGATCGCCCAAACGGGAACTGCCTCAACATTCGGAGTGAGCAGATAGGGCTCTTGCGCTTGGCAGACAACGTGTCCGAACCCTATCTCGTAATCTGCCATACCCTCGAGGCAGGAGAAGTTCTTGGCTGCATCCTTCTTTACCAGCGCGCCCATCTTGATCTCTACGGGGTGAAGCACGCGACCGTCCTGGATGACCAGATCGATCTCCCTCTTCTTGGCATCGCGGTAGAACCAGACGTCGCGCATGTTTGCGCCTGCATTCATATGGCTTTTCAGGACTTCCGACACAACGAAGGTCTCGAAGACGTGACCGGCCACAGCGCCGTTGCGCAGCTGGTCAGGGGTGGTCCAGCGGGTGAGATGGCAAACAAGGCCGGTGTCCATGAAGAACATCTTCGGGGTCTTGGTCAGCCGTTTATCGACATTGGGAAAGAAGGGCTCTATGACGCGAACGATTCCAGAAGCTTGGAGAACGGAGAGCCATGCTTTGGCGGTCTTGTGGTCGATGTCGAGAGCGTTCGCTATATCCGACGCGTTGAACAGCTGGGCGGTGCGCGCCGCGCATGCCACCATGAAGCTGTAGAACTTAGTCTCGTCCTTGACGTTGATTAGCTCGCGGACGTCTCTTTCGAGGTATGACCTCACGTAGTCGGTCCAGAAGCCGTCCCACTCGATCGAGGGGTCCTGCAGTTCGGGCATCGATCCTCTGTGAATGTGAGTCCATAGGTCGAAGGCGTCGGGCGCGTCGATATCGCCCGCGCAAACCTTCTTAGGAAGGTACCTGTGTGGCGCATCGACGCAGCCGACCAGCTCGCGCAGAGAGAGGGCGGACATCTCGAGGATTCTGATGCGGCCCGCAAGCGACTCGCTTACGCCGTTCATAAGCTGGTAGGTCTGCGAGCCCGTGAGGACGATGAGCCCCTTCTGATCGGATTGGTCCACGATTAATTTGACCGAGAGAAACAGCCCGGGCACACGCTGGACCTCGTCGATGATGAGGGGCATGGATCGCATGTCGAAGAACAATGCGGCATCTTCCTCCGCTTGCATGCGAAGGAGGGGGTCGTCCATGGTCACATAGTCGAACCTGTCGCCCAGATGCTCTTTAAGCACGGTGGTTTTTCCGACCTGCCTTGCTCCTGTGACCAGTACGACCTTTCCCTGGGTGAGCATGCGGTCGATGGTTTTCTCGATCTCTCTGGCTATGTACATGGAAATGACCCCTTTCTATAGGGACCATTATCGCAGGTACTTAGTCGATGGTCAAATTTGGGAATTCCATTCCCAAATTTCGCCTATTCCTACTCGACTGAATTAATTCGACTTTATAAATACTAACGCATGTTCTGTTATCCTCTTGTTCACCTTATTCTCTACATTACCGAATCCCCGCCACTCATACTGTACTCACTTGACTCAGCACCAGCATCAACTCTTAAATACATTGCGACTTGGATTGTAGGGTGGAAATCCTGTAATTTTCTTTAAGGCACTGATCGCCTTGCTAATTAAAGTTGAAAGAAATGATTCGTATTGAATAAGCGACATTTCTATTCTCGACTCTAGTAATGCATTCAGAAGAAAAGTGTAATCTCGGGAATCCAATATGGAAGTATCGATAAGACCTTCAAAGTCATAGTGAACAAAAGCGTTGCGTAGCTTTTTCATCTTCTTTAGCTTCTTTTTTTCAGCACGCGAAAAGATGCTGCAGCAACGAGCTAAGAAATCGCTTGAATAGAAGAGGGTTGATGTGCGAATCCTACAAAGCTCTCGATAGCTCTATAGGCATGAAATAAATAAACAGTTGCTAGTTTTAACAATAGAGTTTTCTCAAGGAATCCTCCCTTTTGAAGTGCTTCTATCGATGACAAGCGAAATAGCTGATCAGACAAAAAGAAGAAAGCAATCTCGTCGTTGGTCTGCCCTTTCATTCCATTGTCAATCAAAGAGGTATAAGTATGGTCATTAGCGGTGACAATAAACTCAGGTGACTCGAAAACGCGTTCATCATTAATTAGCTGTTCCGCAAGACAGTAATGAAATGCGCAAATTGACCCCGCGCTATAACCAACTGATCCGCAATACTCCTTACTGTTGTTCCACAATGATTCGCGCTGGTCGTTAAGGTAATTGGCAACAGAAAATGTGCTATAAATTGGCTCACCATCAAAGTACGATATACCTATATCCTTGACTAAAAGGAGGGCATCAGCCGCGCAATACCCTTTTTTCGGAAGTTCTCTCTGTTCGCTTTGATTATTCCTGCAGCTTCTTTTGAGTATTTCCGATAATTAAGATAGCGTGAGTCGATTGACTTTGTTTTATGTCGGATCCTAGCTAGATCTTGACTTTCTCTCGGTAGTTGAAATCCGAACCTTCTCTCAAGATAAGGAATAGAGTCGTGTTCGATGAGCGCCAAAAATGGCATCACGGTTAATACGAGTATGCTAGAAGAATCAGGGTAATTATTATGTTGATGCATAATTCTTTGGACAAAAATACCCTCTTCGATCAGTAATTCAAGACAGATTGCATCCGCCGCAGTAATATCAGCTCTAGCTTTCATCCAAAGTTGACCTCATGAGTCCATTAATCTTCCATTCGTTCTTGCGCTTCGATAAAAGAACTAAACAGGTTTCGCATAAAGGATACTGTTGGGTTTTAGTAATCCAAGGATTATCGACATGCGGGAGAAACTTAACTTGAGCATAGTTTTCTCCACCTTCATGTAATACAGATGATGAGAAACTAGGATGTTCAAACGAGGACGCAAATTGATGATCCTCGGAAAAATCACCCCAATCTTCCCAATAATCATCCCAAACGAGCTCTCGCAAAACACCAATATCATAATCAGGTTTCGACAATTCTTCGAAAAACACTGCAGCAAGGAGAACCGCAATATTGTCATCAAGCGAATTAGATTCAGCAGAAGAACATATTTCATCATAAGAAGCATCATGCCCATATGCGTTCTTCCAGAATGGTGAGGTCAGAATATCTCGTTCTTCATTCTTGTCGTTATCAAGACAAATAAAGCCCGAAGCCTCACCGTTGGTGATAGCAGTTTCAAAGCTGTGGGTCGAAAAGAGATTTCGCGCTCTACGCAAAATGTTTTCTCGCCCCAGCACAAAGGGCGCAATGAGCATTGTTAATGTTTGAGCTGGAAGATGGAGAAGCGCGTTTAACTTATCTGCATCGGCATGTAGACAATGACCGTAAATCATTGTCTCCGCTATCTTGTAATTACTTTCAATAACGCATCCATTAGGCGAGACAAGTTCCATTGGTCTATTGTTGAGAGTATCGAGCTCATCTAAAAGATCATCTATCTCTTTTGTATCAAACCCTTGATTCTCTCTGCTAACTCGCAACAAATCTGGAAGATATACATTTCCGCCATGGCTAAAGTATTTTCTTTGAAGCATCAGTCTTATATCAATATAGGCTGAATCTGCCTTTGTCACTTCTGAAAGGTTCAAAGAATTAATGTTCCCTTTAGAATAGTCCCACAGCTCTTCGCAAAGAGGCAATTCCTTAACAATATAGTCATACGCATCCATGGTTCGGACAAATGCGAATATGCAATCACTAATATCTTCGGTATTAACTTTCATATTTCGATGCTGAGCTACTTCCCTGTAAAAGGACTCTTGCCGTCATCGGTTTTTACCCATGTGCCGTTATCCCAGGTGCGCTTCCAGTTCTCATATTCCTCTTGAGTGATCTCATGATTATCGAGCTTCTTGCGCATCTCTTCCCAGTCGCGGACGAACTCGGCGAAGAAATCCATTGCAGAGCCATAGCCCTTCACGATGGCAGGAACCCCATCTATATCGCGCACGGTGTAACCGAAAGAATCCTCGTTCTCCAAGATCGCGTAAGCGAACTCGCGGCGATTCCTAAACGTTGGTGCGCTCAAATATTCAGGTCTCACCCCTAACGCCTTAGCGATCCTATCCAGAATCTCTGGCTTAGGATTACGGTCGCCAAGCTCATAGGCGCGATAGGCGGACTCAGTTATATGAGCCTTGTCAGCAACCTCTTTCTGGGTGAGGTGTAGCTCGTCTCTGAGCTTCTTCAGCTTCTTCGCAAGGCTGGGAACTTCCTTCTTCTTCATGGATAAGACCCTTCTCATCGCATAGACCTCTGACAAGTTGTCAGAGGTACAGGGTACCACCTCACGTAAATGTGAGCAAATTTCTCCAAAATCCATTGCATCACAAATACGTGAGGTTATAGTCAAATCAAGACATCACAAAAACGTGATGTTGCTAATCAATACAAAAGGAACAAGAGATGGAAACAAGACTCATGAGCGCAACCGAGGTAGCAGAGCAACTAGGTACGTCCAAGGCCTATGCGTACAGAGTCATCCGCAAGTTGAACGCGAAGCTTGCTAAGGGCGGATGTCTCATCGTGCAGGGTAGGGTGAGCCGCGCGTACTTCGAGGAGCGCTTCTTCGCCGGAGAGCCTATGAGAGCAGCAACGCGAGGTGGTAGCAATGTCAGTTAGCAAGGACTCACAACGAGGAACTTTCTACGTGCAGTGCCGCTACAAGGACTGGACGGGCGAACCCAAGAAGAAGACCAAGCGCGGGTTCAAGACCGAGAAGGAAGTGCGCCAGTGGGAATACGAATTCCTCAAACGCATGGAAGGCGCCCCCACCATGCTGTTCTCCGAGTTCTATGAGGTCTACACCGAGGACACGAAGATGCGCCTTCGTCGTACCACCCGCGAGACAAAGGCGAACATTATCTAGTCGAAGATCCTTCCCTTCCTGGGGCATAAGCGTGTAAACGAGATCACGGCGCTCGACATCCTCAATTGGGAGAACGAGCTCATGACCATGCGCACGAGCAACGGGCTCGAATACTCGCAGACCTATCTGCATGCGATCTGCAACCAGCTCTCCGCCATGCTAAACCATGCCGTTCGCTACTACGGACCCGAATCGAACCCCATGACGAAGGTCGGTAAGAACCATCGTAATGCCTGGATTCCTTGTCGATGAGGTCATCGACTTCATAAAATGCATCCCGGATCTGCGCGACTTCGACAGGCTCGTTCCTGCAACCAAGTCGTTCCTGCATCACGAAATGGACCGCGGCTAGAAGGTCGCAGGTGTCAAGCGCATACGTATCCACAATTTGCGCCACAGCCACGTGTCCCTTCTCATCGAGCTCGGATACTCGCCCCTTGCCATCACAGACCGGCTCGGTCACGAGAGCACTGAGGTGACCATGCGCTATGCACACCTCTTTCCCAACAAGCAGGAAGACATGGCGGATACCTAGAGATCCAGCGAGGAACAGGCATGTCCTTGCTGGACGCTACCAAACCCATGAACTAGATCAAAGACAAGGAGCGAATGAAATGAGCGAGAAGAATTTAGACGAACACAGAAGACTACGCAGCAAGACCATCGCGTTTCGTATGTCACCGGAAGAAGCGGACCTGCTCGACCAACTTGTCGCCATAAGCGGCATGACCAAACAGGACTACATCATCAGCAAGCTGTCCGATACGACCGTGAAGGTAGTCCCCTCAAGCCGCATGCAAAAAGGCATGAAGGATGCGATGCTGCTGATTTACCGTGAGCTGCTCCGCATCACCGACGCGGATAACGTCAGCCCTGAGCTTGCAGTACTGACAGAAAAGATCGGATGCATCTTCGCTGATCTCACCGAAGAGGAAATGGCAGAGAGGCTCCCGAGCGACGAGAGCGTCATCATCGACCTGGAAAGAGACCTCTGATGCGCACTCTTTCCGCCAGGACAGCGCAAGAGCTTTTGGAAGGACCCATCACCGAAGCCGATTGGGTGATAGAGGACTTGTTGCCTGTGGGAGCGCACATACTTGCTGGCGCTCCCAAGATTGGCAAGTCGTGGATGGTGCTTGCGATGGGGCTTGCCGTGAGCATGGGACAGCCCTTCTGGGACTGTGCTGTGTGTCAGGGTGCGGTTCTCTACCTTTGCCTGGAAGACACCTATGCGCGTGTGAAGAAGAGACTCTGGAAGCTCGCAGACGTAACCAACAACAGCTTCTATCTTGCCAACTCTGCAGCGACTATAAAGGATAGTCTGGCAGAGCAGATCGAGTACTTCGTCATAACGTATCCCAACCTGAAGCTCGTCTTCATCGATACGTTCCAGAAGGTTCGAAGCCCATCGGGCGACAGCATCTATGCGGCTGACTACGGCAAGTTTCTCGCGCAACATAGCGTCTTCATGCGCTTGCGAGGAGTCGCTTACAGCAAGAAACATACAAGCGCCGGACAAGTTGTCACCCTAGAAAGGATTGAGCGTGAAGGGAGTGAAGGCGATAAAGGTTATGCCGAGATATAGCATCCAGCTTTCACTGCTTTCACGGCTTTCATCGGTGAAGCCTCTCAGAGGCTTTCAGAAGGCTCGTTTGATCTTCAATCGGAGACTGACTCATTCAGAGCTGTTCTAAGACCTTAGAAGTCTTTATTTGCAAGTAGCCCATAGCGTATTACCTATGCGGGTCGCTATGGCGAATTCTAGCAAGTAGCCTATTGGCGTATTACGTATTCCTCCACCCGCCATAGCAACTTACCAGAACTCGGGAAACTGATCGGCGATGATGACCGCATCATCCGCCAACCAGTTTGCGGGGGATACCCCGCGCGCCTAACTCGCATACGAAAATACTGAATTAGCAATACTCCGCTTCACGCAAGAACTAAAAGATGAATCTGCATTAATGTTTGCGCAACCGATATCGAGACTATCCATAAAGCCAATACGCCATTGCTCATATTGAGCTTTTGAGCTTAAAAGAAGTAAGGTCTCCGGCTTATTAGAACTACGATATTCGTCTTGATAGCGGTAGCGATATTCTCCAAGCTGCATGAGGCCTTTGCGAGTTTGCGAAATCAGGTTCTTTCTTGTAATCGTCTTAACTTCTACAATTAAACACTGGTCGTCTCGGGTTCCAAGCAAATCAACGGCAGCTGACCTGTAAACACTAAATCCGGCATCTAGCATTCTTTGTCTAGCGATACCAACCAGGTCTTCATGCCTTCTACCAGCTTCTGTCCTCTTCTTTATTCCTTCTCTTATTGCTTCTTCACTGTAAGATCTTTCAGTATATGAATCCGAACTAGATGAATATTCAGGTGGATTTACAAAATCAACTAATTCGAGGGTTAAATTCGTATTTCCTGTTATTTGGTCCATGTCATCAATTCTGAAACCAGCTGCATCGAATGGATCAAACCCTTCAAATCGTTGACTCATTGTTTCCGTGCTAGGTAGACCATAATATGAGAACCAGTCAAAGGCATCAGAATCGCTTCCAGTTGGAATCCAGAACTCAGATTGAAATGTTTCATGCATTTCACATAGCCTCTGAAGATCTTGAAGGTTCTCAATGGCATAAGGACTAAGGTGTATTTCTCTTCTATTTCCAACCACCAATTCTGTTTGCAGCAAAAGAGAGAACCATTCAGCGGCATTCCTTTTCAAAACAGAATCTCTGGTTGAAACGTTGTTCTTTCGCACATAGATAATATTTTCATATGCTTGTTTGGGATTATCATGCGTAATGATGGGAATTAGGCCAGTTGCACACTCGCTAGCTGTCAGTCTCGCTTTCTCGGGACTATCAAGATATAAATCAATTAGTGCGCGTAAAATCAGTATTGCTGGCTTAACCTTCACGCCGTGGAGGGTATCAAGCATCCATCTATTCGGTATTCCTCTATCAGAAGCATAAGCGCGCGATATATTCGCCAACCCTTTGTAGCCATTCGGATATTGGTATCGCATGGCTTGAGTTGCCATCATTTCCTGATAACTCAATTCTTTATCCAAAAACAGAAGACCGATAGGCGTAATACTTAGGTTTGATGACCTTGTTAAGGACGTTGAAACTATAAGACCTAGCTCAGAAAGGACTTGTTGATAATCTCTCCAAGTGTCGGATTGTCCCGTATCCGACCGAACATTTTCGGTAAATATACCTAGATTTAGCATGTAAGATGAAACTAATTCGGAGAAATTGGTTTGACCTTTAAATAAGTCAGCCGCACGTAATAATTCAGTGATACTTTCTTGGTTAGCCATCCCCATATGCTGAGTAATGTTCCAGTTGTAACCTGGATAAGGGACTTCAAGATTAGTCATTGGAATATCCAAGCGTATTTAAAATGGCTTCTCCAATGGCCTTCGCCATCAAAACAGGAACCGCGTTTCCAACGGCTCGATATTGCCATGTGGTTGTATTTGCAAACTCATACCAATCTGGAAATGATTGCAATCTTGCAGCCTCTCGAACCGAAATATGTCTTGGTTCATATGGATGAATAAACGGTCGACCGCCTCCCCCTCTAGAACCTACAAGAACCGTTCCTGAAGGTCTTTCTGGATCAATACGATCGGTGTGGTCAGTTTTATCCCTTTCGCCAGGCAAAACATTACTGTATCGTGTGCGCACCCTTTCGCAGTGTTCGCGAATAACATGATTGGGTGCATCTTCTAAATTCTCAAAAGCATACTTTGATTTTACCCAGGAGACCTGAGTATCTGCCGGATGCTCAAAATGAGTAGGCTCAGGAAAGACGAAACCAACATCATCTTTAAAGCCTACAATGATTACCCTCTTTCGAATTTGAGGAGCTCCATAATCTGCAGCATTTAATACTTGATAAAAGAAATGATAATCAGTGTTTTCCTTAAGATAGCTCAAGAATTCTTCCCAGTCTGTTCCTCCATGAACAGTTAATAACCCGGGTACGTTTTCAAAGACAAACGCTTTGGGACTTAGCTCATTGAGCATCCTTACGTATTCATAGACTAGTTTCCCACGTGGGTCAGTGTACGACTTTCTTTGACCAAGAATACTAAAGGCCTGGCAGGGAGGGCCACCCGCCATTAGATCGAATTCTTGGATATCTGTTACTTCGCGAATATGGCGCCCAGTAGAATTGTTAATATCTTCGACCTCAACTACAGCATTTGGAAAATTATTACTTAGCGTCTCGCAATGCTGCCTCTCTAAATCTGAAGCAAAAACGGTGTTGAATCCTGCCAAAGCCAGTCCAAGGTCGAGCCCGCCGCCTCCTGAGAAAAAAGACACAACGGTAGGATTGGAGGGGTTTTCTTCAAGCTGCATATTATTAAGTGTCTCGAGATAAGAATTCATAAATCACTCCATGTAGACATAATTTCAATATTTTATATTGAGTCTCGATTTAGAGAAAGGATGTTATTCGGAAAAATACTTTTATCACACACACCACAGAAGCAGTTAACAAAATAGGACGCTTTCTATCTAAAAATCTTGAGTGTAAGATGAGTGCAAATTCGACGGAATCCTTTATTTACTTTTATGCACGTGAGTACAGTCTTGACAATAGACTCAAAATGCAAGCGTAGGCTCACATTATCGTGATGCTGAATTCTTGGAGTCGGGTCTTGACGGAGATCGCTATGCAGTTCAATCATAAGAAATGCTCCCTCAACAACCGTCAAAAGAGCATTTTCGTAATTTGTTATTCAACTGGCTTGGAGGCAACTGCGAGTGCCATCAGCACATCAAAACGCCCAAAAACACACCCAATCCAAACCTCACGATAATGTGCGCGATTATTCCCACTCGATGGTGGAGTTTTTCAAATACGTGCCATTGAGTGTTGTGTAGTTCATCGTGGTACGTTCCTTACCGTCGAATCCGAATCACTTTGTAATCACTAGGGTGATTACAAATCCGCTTTGCAAGCCATTTTAACCCGAAAAGCACGACTACTCCCTTGATTTACTCCCTGTTTCCCCAGCACCAATAGTAGCAGGGGGTTTGCAAGTGCGCGTCAGTCCCCAGAAACAAGGTGGCTTGCAATGCATATCGCCTCGACGCACATGGCTTCTTTGATAGCAAGGACAACCAGCATCCCCAATTGTAAGACACCCTCAGCGAATCCGCCACTCTCGAAAAGCACCATCAGTCCTCGCCGACGCCCAGCTCACGTAGCCAGCCGTTGATCTTGCCGATCGCCTCCTCCATCGGCATCTCGACGGAGGCGCCGTTTGCAGCCTCGGCATAGTCAGCTCCCCAATGAGGGTAGGCAACGACCTTCGCGGGAAGCGTCCTCACAGACCGCCCGAGCAGCTTCGCCTCCTCGGCGCGCGACTCGAAGACGTCCACTATGGCAGCTCTGATTTCATCGCTGCCGGGATCGCCAGCGCTCTCGGCAAGCTCTTTGAGAAGGAGCAAGTCAACAACGTCTCTCGCACGTCTGTTCACGAACATCGGCGGGTCGTGGGGGTCCGTCGCGCCGTGCACCTTCTGGGCGATCTGATAGCTCAGGGCGAGTCCGACCAGATGGTCCGGCGTCGGTATGCCGAAGGCATCGAGATTTGGCGCAGGCAACAGATCGAAAGACTCACCGGCACGACCTTCCGATGGCGATATCTCGATCTGCACCTTTCTCCAAGTCTGGCCCCTGATGACGAGGTGCAGATCGAACCTTCGCGGCTTCACCGCCTTGGCGGGAGTTCGGATGATCTCGACCTCTGATCTCTGGAAGCTGATAGGGCCCCAGTCCTCGCCGAGCGAGGAGTCGAAGGCATCCAAGAAGTCATCGATGTCACCTCTTATCATTCCGTCAAGGTCCTTGGTGGCGCGAGCGGCGAGGCCGAGCCTGTGCTGCATGAGCGTTCCACCCTTCAGGGCGAAGCGGCTCTTGCCCTGTGCGTCTAGCACGCTTTGCAGCTTGGCGGAGCATATGGTGGTGGAAATCAGCCAGGTGAGCCTGCCCGATCTCGCTGGATCTATCTCTTGTTCCGCTTTTGCTATCCACGATTCGAGAACGCTACGGCTTCTTGGCTCTTTATCCTTTGGCTTGAGGCTATCAAGTCTCTTTGAAAAATCATTTTCCGACATCTCTACGCGCCTCCAATTCCGTTTCGAGTTCAGCTGCATGATCCTTATCTATCAGTCCGCGCACACGTCCTTGTTCGATTGCCTGCACGATGATGTGGGAGGAGACACCCCTTTCGATTGATTGTCGGACGGCAAGGGAAGGAGAGGCTACCCTCATCCCGTCCCACCATTTGAGATCGCCCGCAGAAACATCGTCTCTATGGAGAACCACGTTCCTGCACCCTTGCTTCTGAACGCGCCTTTTTTTCGGAACGGTCACATGGATCACGGTCGGGTTGATG